>NZ_BAAAPF010000020.1:0-47028 GCF_039531005.1 Streptomyces synnematoformans | reverse complement strand
GCACCGCCGGTGTGCGCCATGGTCCCGCCGTCGCCGCCGCGGCCGCCGTCGGACGGACCCGGGCCCGCGGAGCCGCCGCCGTTCCCGTTCCCGTCCCCGGCTCCGCCGGAGCCGGAGCCACCGCCCGGCCCGCCGGTGCCGGCCCCGTCGCCGCCGTCACCGCCGGGCGTGACCGTGTCCGGGTCGACGTCCCCGACGGCGAAGGTGTACGTGCGGGTGTCCGAGGTCGTCCGGCCGTTCGGCTTCTCACCGCTCAGCCGGACGGTGACCTTGTAGACGCCCTCCTTGCTGAAGCCCCAGTTGGCGTGGGCGTGCACCCCGAGGGCGACCTTGCGGGAGTCGGGCAGCCCGTCGCGCGAGTTGTACAGCACCTCCGCGCCGCCCAGTCCCGCCGCCGACCAGATCGCCAGCTCGCCGGGGCCGCTGACCTTGGTCAGCGCCAGGTCCACGGGGCCGTTGAGGTCGCCGCCGGCCAGCGACTCGGTGTTCCATCCCGCCCAGATCACACCCTTCTTCTGCGCCTGCGGGACGAGCCAGAAGTCGCTGCCCGCCGCGCCCAGGAAGTCGTAGGCACCGCCGGCCGGCACCTTCTCCTTCGCCTCCGGCACCACGTGCATGACGACCGAGGACGGCTCGCGCCAGACGATGTCCCCGGGGTTGCGGCTGTCCTTGAACAGGGTGCGCAGCCTGCCGTTCACCATGCGGCCGGCGATCGCGTCGACGTGGCCGTCGTCGATCACCACCTTCCCCGTCGCGATGTCCGCGCCGCGCGCCGCGGGAGAGCCGGCGGTACGGGAGCTGCCGGAGTTGGGGGCGGCCCCCGTCCCGCCGGTGGCCGCGCCCGGGCGTGCTCCGTCATCCGCGGGCGGGGCCGGATCGGGGGAGGCGGGCGGAGGGGCGGAGGAGCCGGCGTCCCGCGGTGCGACCCGTACGGTCCACTCCGTGCTCGCCGTCGCGGTCGTTCCCGAGGCGAGGTCGGCGCCGGCCTCCGAGGTGATGCGGTACTCCCCCGGCTTGTCGAACGCCCAGGCCAGCTCCCCGGAGCCGGCGGCGGGCAGCGCCTGGCCGTCCGGCAGCCCGTCACTGCTGTCGAACAGCACCCGCGGGCGCTCGACGGTACCGGCCGGGCCGTCCGCCTCGGTGCCGTCGCCGGCCCGGCCGCCGGCGGGCGGCTCGAACACGGCCACGTCCCCCGGCCCCTCCACCCCGGTCAACGCCCACTCCACGGCGCCGTCGGCACCGTCCGCGAGCGCGTCCGCCGGTATGCCGGAGGTGTCCCACCGCGGCGCGGCGTCCCCGGCCGCGGCGCCGCCCAGGACCCACACCGGGGTGCCGGGCCCGCCCAGGAAGCCGTAGCCGCCGCCCTCGGGCACGCGGGTACGGGTCTCGGGCCCGACGCCGAGGTCCGCCGTCCCGCCGTCGTCGGCGTCCGGCGCCCCCGGGCCGAGGTCCAGGGCCAGCGTGCCGTCGTCGAGGGACAGCACGACATCGGCGGCGCCGGAGCCGTCACCGCCGGGCGCGGAGGGGCCCGCGACCGCCGCGGGAGTACCCGCCGCGGCCAGGGCCACGGAACCGACGATCCCGGCGGCGGTCCAGCAGGCGTTCCTTCTTGCTCCCATGAGGGTGACTACTCCTTCGAGTTCAGGGGCCCGGGTCAGGCGCCGGCCGTGTCCGTGTCCGCGTGACCGCCGAGTGCCTGTGCCCTTCTGCGGCCGGCGTAGACGAGACCTCCGGCTCCCACGGCGACCAGCGCGGCGCTGCCCACCGCCAGCGGAAGCACTCCGGCCGATCCGGTGCTGGCAAGCCCGCCGCCCTTGGCGGCCCCGTCCGCACCGCCGCCGACCACCCCGGCGCCGCCCGTGTCGCCTCCGGAGGAGCCGCCGCCGGCCGTACCGCCGCCGGTGGCGCCGCCGTCCGCGGTGTCACCGCCCGAACTCCCGCTCGCGCCACCGTCGTCGGAAGAGCCGCCGGCGCCGCTCCCGGCATCCGTCGTACCGCCCGAGCCGCCGTCCGCGGTGCCGCCGTCGCCGCCGGACCCGCCGTCGGAGGTGCCGCCGTCCGCGGTGCCGCCGTCCGCGGTGCCGCCGTCGGCCGTGCCGCCGTCCGACGTGCCGCCATCCGAAGCGCCCCCGTCCGACGTGCCGCCGTCCGACGTGCCGCCGTCGGAAGACCCGCCGTCGTCGCCCGGCAGGGGCACGTCGTCCGGGTCGATGTCACCGACCGCCATGGTGAAGACCCCGCTGTCGGAGACCTCCTCGCCCGAGGCGAGCGTGGCCGAGAAGGTGAACGTCATCCGGTACACGCCCTCTTCGGTGAAGGCCCAGTTCGCGTGCTCGTGCGTACCGGCGCCCACCTCGTAGCCGTCCGGCAGGCCGTCCCGGGTGTCGAACCTGGGCAGCGGCTGGCCGAACGGCGACCACGCCCATACGGCCAGTGCCCCCGGCCCCTCCACCTCGTCCAGGGACAGCCGCAGCCGGCCGTCCAGGTCGGCGGCGGCGAACGCCTCGGTGTTCCAGCCCGCCCACACCACCTCCGGGTTCTGCACCTGCGGGATCAGGTGGAAGACGTCGCCCGGCTCGCCGACGTACGCAAGTCCCCCGGCCGGATCGGGGATCGTCTGCCTGCCCGCCGGAGTGAGGTGCATGACCACCGAGGACGGCTCCCGCCAGACGACGTCGGCCGGATCCCGGCTGTCCCGCAGCAGGGTGCGGAACCCGCCCTCCACCAGGCGCGGCGCAATCGCGTCCACGTGCCCCTTGTCGATGACGGTGCGCTCGTCCACCACGTCACCGGACGCCGGTGCGGCGACGGACACCGCCGGCGGTGTGCCGGCGGCGGCGTCCCCGCCACCGCCGCCCGCGGCGCCGGCCGATGCCAGCCCGGCCGCCGTCAGACCCAGCGCCGCCAGCACCCGGGCCGTCCGATTGGTTGCTCCCATCGCCCCTCATCTGCGGTTGCGGCCACCCGCGCGTTCGGGCAGCAGACGTCAAACCCCCTGGCGTCGCACACAGTTGCGAGCACCACCCGGCACACCCTAACCGTGATGGTAATCATTTTCAATAACTTCCCACGTCCACCTCACGCACGAGGGGGACGGCGAGGCGGTCTCGTACGGCCCTGGCAACGCGACATCGAGGTCACCTCCCGCCCGTACGAGGGGGTGCTCAGGGGCGGCGCCTCAGCGGCGTCTCCTGACCCGGGGGCCCTCTTCAGCCGCCGGCCGCGGAACGCGGGTGGGGCGGTGCCGTCGACGCGCGCACCACCAGCTCCGTGGCGAGTTCGATGTGGTGGGACTCCACCTTCTCGCCGTTGGCCAGACGGAGCGCGGTGCGCAGGGCGACACCGCCCATCTCCCGCAGCGGCTGGCGAACGGTGGTCAGCGGCGGCGAGGCCATCTGCGCGAGGAACGTGTCGTCGAAGCCGACCACGCTCAGGTCCTCGGGGATGCGCAGGCCGCGGACGCGGGCCGCCTCGATGGCGCCGAGGGCGATCTCGTCGTTGCCCGCGAACACCGCCGTCGGCGGCTCCGGGAGTGCCAGCAGCGCCGCCGCGCCGGCCAGGCCCGCCTGGTACGTGAACTCTCCGGCCCGGACGTATGCCGAGGGCACCGCCGCTCCCGCCGCCTCCATGGCGGCGCGGTAGCCGTGCGCCCGTGCCTGGTGGCTCGCGGCCAGGGTCGGTCCGCCCAGATACGCGATGCCGCGGTGGCCGAGCGAGAGCAGGTGCTGGGTCGCGGCCAGGCCGCCGGCGAAGTTGGTCGCGCCGACGCTGTTCACCCCGCTGTGCGGCAGGTGCAGCGGGTCGAGCACGACCAGCGGAAGTCCGGCCCGCGCCAGCGCGTTGACGTACGCGGTGGTGTAGACGCTGGTGACCCCGATGAGGGCGCGGCGCCCGGCCGCGACCAGGTCCCGGGCCCAGTGCGGGGCGGGGGACGACTTGCTGATCACGACGGCGGCCCCCAGCTCGGCGGCGGCGTCGGCGACGCCTTCCAGCGCCTCGGCCACGTACGACCTGAGGCCCTCCGCGAACTGCACCTCGATGGTCGGGCTCTCCGGAGCCTCGCTGTGGCGGAAGACGGGTGCGAGGTAGTCGTGCTGGTACAGCAGTTCCAGTACCCGGGCGCGGGTCCGGGGCGCCACGTCGCTGCGGCCGTTGACCACCTTGGACACCGTCGCCACCGAGACCCCCGCCGCCCGGGCGATGGTCGCCAGCGTGGTGCGCCTAGCGTCTGCCGGCATCGGCTGCCCCCTGCCTCGCGTCCCTTTCAGCACTCAACTCCGCCGCCTCGAAACTTTTTCGAACCCTGCCGGGCCGTCCGGAGAGCCGTCCCTGCCCGAGAGTACGCAGACGATCGTTGAGCGACAACGGTGTTGCACATGCCTTGACAGCCATCAGCCCGAAATCTAACTTGCCTCCACAAGGGTAGTTTACGGCATAGTTTCGAAAAGTTTTCGTAGCGGCTCGCTGGAAGTCGACGGCTCTCGAGTGCGGAGAACACCCATGGACATCCCCCTTTCTCGTCGTACCCTCCTCAGCTTTGCGGCCAGCGTGCCCGCCTCTGCGGCGCTCGCGGCCTGCGGCTCGTCCGGTCCCGGCAACGGCGGCGGCGACGGCGCCACGGCCACGTACTGGCACCTAAGCGGCCAGCCCCAGGAAGGCGTCAGGACCGGTGCGGTCGAGCGCTTCAACGAGGCCAGCAACAAGGGCCGGATCGACGTCACCACCTTCGAGAACGACGCCTACAAGACGAAGATCAAGACCGCCATCGGCGCCGGGCAGGCGCCCACCATCATCTGGGGGTGGGGCGGCGGCGGCCTGCGCAGCTTCGTGGAGGCCGGGCAGGTCGACGACCTCACCCCGTGGTTCGACGAGAACCCCGAGGTCAAGGACCGGCTCTTCCCGTCCTCGTTCGGCGCGGCGACCGTCGACGGCAGGATCTACGCGATGCCGTTCGAAAGCGTGGAGCCGATCGTCCTGTTCTACAACAAGAGGGTCTTCGACGACGTCGGCGTGCAGCCGCCGGAGTCCTGGGACGACATGATGGCCCTGGTGCCCGAGTTCAACGCGGAGGGCATAGCGCCGTTCGCCCTCGGCGGCCAGTCCCGGTGGACGAACATGATGTGGCTGGAGTTCCTCTTCGACCGCATCGGCGGCCCCGAAGTGTTCCAGGCCGTCTTCGACGGCGAGAAGAACGCCTGGTCCCACCCGGCGGCCATCGAGGCGCTGACCCTGGTGCAGGACCTGATCAAGGCGGACGGGTTCGTCAAGGGCTTCTCCTCGATCACCGCGGACTCCAACGCCGACCAGGCGCTGCTGTACACCGACAAGGCCGCGATGATGCTGCACGGCTCCTGGTCGTACGGCATCCAGCAGGCCGAGGGCGGGGACTTCGTCTCCAGCGGCGGCCTCGGTTTCATGAACTTCCCGCCCGTCGAGGGCGGCAAGGGCGATCCGGGCAACTCCGTCGGCAACCCCGCCCAGTACCTGTCCATCTCCTCGAAGGCCAGCGCCGAGCAGAAGAAGATCGCGAAGGACTTCTTCGCCAAGGGCGTCCTCACGGACAAGGAGGTGAAGGAGTGGATCGACACCGGGGCGGTGCCGATCCGGAAGGGTTCGGAGAAGCTGCTGGCCGAGTCCGAGAGCGCTGAGTTCCTGCAGTTCGTCTACGGGATCGCCAGCAACGCGAAGACGTTCGGCCAGTCCTGGGACCAGGCGCTCAGCCCGACGGCCGCCGAGGTGCTGCTGGACAACATCGCCAGGCTGTTCCAGCTGTCCGTCTCGCCGAAGCAGTTCACCGACAACCTCAACGAGGTCATCGGCAAGTGAGCGCCCTCACCGGCTCCGCGCGGCGCACGGGCGGGCGCAACATCCTGCCCTGGCTGGCCGTGCCGGCCCTGCTGTTCTTCGTCGGCTTCGCCGTCGTCCCGCTCGTCGGCGTCTTCCTGCTGAGCTTCACGACGTGGGACGGGATCGGCGACATCGACCCGTCCGGGCTGACCAGTTGGCGTGCGGTGCTCACCGACCCCGGGCTGCCGCACGCCCTCTGGGTGACGTTCCTGGTGATGGCCGTGTCCTGGGCGGTGCAGACACCGGCGAGCATTCTGCTCGGCACGTTCCTGGCCGGCCGCCAGCGCTACCGCGCGGTGCTGAGCGTGGTCTACTTCATCCCGCTCCTGCTCAGCTCCGCGGCGATCGCGGTCGCGTACAAGGCGCTGCTGGATCCCAACTTCGGGCTGGGCGCCGGGCTGGGGGTCGAATGGCTCAGCAAGGACTGGCTCGGGCGCCCCTGGCTCGCCTTCGGCGTCGTCGTGTTCGTCGTCTCCTGGCAGTTCGTCCCGTTCCACGCGCTGATCTACCAGGGAGGCGTCCAGCAGATCCCCCACACCCTCTACGAGGCCGCTCAGCTGGACGGCGCCGGGCGGGTCCGCCAGTTCTTCAGCATCACGCTGCCCCAGCTCAAGTACACCGTCATCACCTCGTCGACGCTGATGGTGATCGGGTCGCTCACCTTCTTCGACCTCATCTTCGTCCTGACCGAGGGCGGGCCGGGAGACGCCACCCGGGTCCTCGCGCTGGACATGTACAAACGGGGCTTCCAGGCCAACCTGATGGGGCCGGCCAGCGCCATCGCGGTCATCCTCGTCCTGATCGGCCTCGCCCTCGCCCTGCTGCTGCGCCGGCTCGGCGGGCGGGACGCCGGCGAGAGCCAGCTCGAAGGGGTCTGACATGACGACCACGCTGACCAAGCCGCAACCGCGGAAGACCGTTCCGCACGAGCGGCGGCAGGGCCCCGGTCCGAACGCCCGCCGGCGCAACTGGCTCGGCGGGCTGGCCGGATGGCTCTGGCTCGCCGTCGTCGTCGTGCCCCTCTACTGGATTCTCATCACCAGCCTCAAGGCCCAGAGCAACTACTACGCGAGCAACCCGCTGGCGCCGCCGAGCGAACCCACGCTGGCCAACTACGAACTGGTCATCGAGTCCGACTTCCTCCGCTACCTGCTGAACAGCGTCGTGGTCACCGCCGGCGCCGTGGTGCCGGCGGTGACGGTCTCGTTCATGGCCGCCTACGCCATCGTGCGCGGCTGGCGCCTGCGGTTCCTGCGCGTGGTGAACGGCATGTTCCTCATGGGCCTCGCCATCCCGCTCCAGGCGACGGCCATCCCCGTCTATCTGATCATCATCAAGCTGCAGCTGTACGACAGCCTGCTGGCACTGATCCTCCCGTCGATCGCCTTCGCCATCCCGCTGTCCGTACTGATCCTCGCCAACTTCATCCGGGACGTACCCAAGGAGCTGTTCGACTCGATGCGGGTCGACGGGGCCACCGAGTGGGGGACGCTGTGGCGCCTGGCGGCGCCGCTCACCCGGCCGGCCATCCTCACCGTGACCATCTTCAACGCGCTGACCATCTGGAACGGATTCCTGCTGCCGCTGATCCTCACCCAGAGCCCGTCCCAGCGGACGCTGCCGCTCGCGCTGTGGACCTTCCAGGGCGAGTACGGGATCAACATCCCCGCCCTCCTGGCCGCCGTCGTCCTCACCACGCTGCCCCTGCTGGTGCTGTACGCCTTCGGCCGCCGCCAGCTGCTCAGCGGTCTGACCGCCGGCTTCAGCCGGTGACCGGGGGAACCCCGGCCGGGGTACGGCCGGGGTTCCCCGTCGCGGCAGGGTGCCGGGTGGCGGTCAGCGTTGCAGGGTGAGGACGCCGGGCCGCCAGGGCAGCTGGTCGTACGGGCCGCCCGCGCCGGGATCCTTGCCCTGGTAGAGGAACTGCAGGTTGCACGGGTCGATGGTCATGGTCTGGTCGGGGTTGCTGCGGACCAGGTCACCGTGGCTGATGTCGTTGGTCCAGTTGGCGCCGCTGTTGGCCCTGCCCGCGAAGGGGTTGCTCTCGCTGGTGGCCTGCGGGGTCCACGAACCGTTCAGGCTGGAGGACGTGAACGAGCGGTAGTAGCGCCCGTTCGCGCCGATCGCCTCCACGATCATGAGGTACTGGTTCTGGCCCTGCACCTTGTAGACCTGCACCCCCTCGAACAGGTTGTTCCGCGAGTCACTCATGATCGTCGTGTACGACGAGCCGAAGTTGCCCGGGAAGTTCCCGAGCGGCATGCTCGCCCGGTAGATCCTGCCGTTGTCACCGGCGAAGAACAGGTACATGTTCTGCCCGTCGGCGATCAGGGTCTGGTCGATCGGGCCGGTGTCGGAGCCGGAGATGCTACCGGTGAACAGCGGCTGCGGCGCGGACCAGCCGTTGGGGTTGGTGGGGTCGCTGGACGTGCGGTAGATGAAGGGCCACTGACCCCACTGGTACGCCAGCACCCAGATGTTCTTGGGCGCGAAGTAGAACAGCGTGGGTGCCACGGTGCCCTGGTTCATCCGGTTCTGGCCGGCCGACGCCATGTCCGACCAGTCGTTGAAGGGGCTGAACGCCATCGATCCGTAGGAGTCACCCGCGGTCGTGGCGTAGACCAGGTGCTGGCCGTTGTGCTTGACGGTGGTGAAGTCCTTGAGCGCGGCCCACCCCTGCGACGGCTGCGCCAGGACGCCCGTCGACGACCACCGGTACGTCGACGGCAGGGCGCACTCGCCGCCCGTCGGCGGGGTCAGGCCGGTCCACTTCTGGCTGCTGCCGCCGTTGCACGTCCCGAGCTGCACCGCCGTGCCGTTGGCCGTACCGCCGTCCCGGAGGTCCAGACACAGGCCGGACTCCACGCCGACGACCGTGTCGTCGGAGTTCACCCGCCACCGCTGGTTCGCGTCGCCGTGACAGTCCCAGATCTGCACCCGGGTACCGGGCTCCGTGGCGTGGCCCGGAACGTCCAGGCACTTGTCGCCGTACACGGTCAGCCGGCCGTCGTCCGTCAGCGTCCACTGCTGGTTGTCCCCGCCCCAGCAGTCCCAGATCTGCAGATACGTACCGTTGGTCTGGCTTGCGTTCGGCACGTCGAGACACCGGTCGTTGGCGACGCTGCGCAGGGAGCCGCTGGTGGCCGCCTGCGCCGGATTGGCGACGAGCGCCGGCGACACCGACCCGACCAGCATCGCGAGCACGGCGCCGAGCACCACGGACCGGCGTCTGCGGCGGAGGCTTCCGCCGAGTAAGCGCCGCACCGGGGTTCGGCGGGGGCCGAAGCGTTCGAGCAGTTTCATGCCGCTCCTCCTTGTTCGAAATAACGAACATAGGTCGAAGTATCGGTCAGCTGCATGCTAGAGCTTGACTGAACGGCGTCAACTCTTCTCGCATGAATCGGCCATAGATCCGAAACTTTCGGCACGGAGTGTCACCGGCCCACCGGCTGCGGTGGCAGCGGCACGCTCTCGACGTCGCCCTCACCTGATCAGGTGAGAAGGGCGGGGCTTGGGCCGATCGGCGGGCCGGGGTGTGCTGGGGTGTCGTGCATACCGACAGCGACGTGGCACGCCGCGCGGCCTGGGCCAAGGGGGCGGCGGTGCAGGTCGCGGACACCAACGGGCAGGTCGATGAGCACCATGAGGATGCAACCGGGCGACTTCATGCTGGTCACCCGGGGGCGGGGCTACGCGCCGCACCAGGTCGACCGGGTCGTCGGCGAGCTGGTGGCGGTACAGCAGGCCGCCGCCCGGCGAACCGTCGAGCTGGAACAGGAACTGGAGGGCCGGCAGCGGCAGCTGGCGGCCCTGCGTGAGCAGGCCCACGTGCTGCCGGCACCGGCTTACGACGTGCTCGGCGAGGGCGCGCGGAACCTCTATCGGGACGCCGAGCGGGAGGTGCGGCGCCTGCGGGACCAGGCGGCCGGAGACGGCCGGCTGGAGACGGAGGCCGCCCGCGTCACCGGAGAGGAGCGGCTGGCTGCGGCGCGTCAGGCCGCGGAGGAGCTGCGCGACGCGGCCGAGGAGGACGCCCGGCAGCGTGTCCGGCAGGCACGGCAGACGGCCTTGCGGCTCGTCGAGGAGGCGCGGCGGCAGGCGGCGGCCCTGCGGGAGGAAGGACGGCGGCGGGCCCAGAACACCACGTGGGAGACCGCGGCGTTCATCGCCGCCCGGCAGCTCGCGCTGGGCGAGCGGGAGAAGCAGGAGGACAGGCGGGCCCGGGAGCGGCTGCGGGAGGTGACGGAGTCACTGGCCGCCGCCGAGGCCCGTGCCGAGGCCGCGCGCTCCACGGCGCTGCGGCGGCGGAACGAGGCGGCCGCCCAGGCGGCCGTGCTCCTGGAGCAGGCCGGACAGGAAGCGGCCGACCTGCGTGACCGGGCCTGGCAGGCGGCGCAGCGCATCGAACAGGAGGCCGCACGGGAGCAGGAGCGTGACGCGGCCCGTATCGCCACGGCCCGCGCCCGCCTCACCGCGGCCCAGAACGCCGTCGCCTCGATCGCCGCCGGCCACGAGAAGCCGGCACGCAGGACCCCGGCGACCACCCGGTGACGCCGGGTCGTCGCGGGTCGCCCGCGCCCGCCGGACACCGGTGCTACCGGGGCAGCACCGCTCTTTGACCAGGTCAGACCCCGCAAGTATGTTCATCGGACTCTATCGCCGCCCGAACGACGCCGATGACAGCGGAGAGACCTCCCATGCCCGCACCCGCCGCACACCCGCCCGGCAGCACACACCACCTGGCCCTCGAAGCGCCGGACTGGCTCCGGGACAACGCCGAAGCGATCATCGGCTCGTCCGCCAGCATCCTCCTGGTCCTCGTGGGTGCGATCCTCGTGCGCGTCCTCGCCAAGCGGGCCATCGCCCGCGTCGTGCAGCGCATCCTGCACCCCGACACGGCGGACGAGAGGGGTGCCGCGCGTCCCACCGGCCGTCGCCCCGCCGTCCTGCAGCGCGACGGCAGCCGCGCCCGGGAACGGCGTGAGCAGCGGGCCAGGACCATCGGGGCCGTGCTGAGCAGCATCGTCAGCGTGGTCATCGGGATCACGGCGCTGGCGATGGTCCTCGGCGAGATAGGCATCTCCCTCGGCCCGCTGCTGGCCAGCGCGGGCGTGGTGGGCCTGGCCATCGGTTTCGGCGCCCAGAGCCTGGTCGCCGACTACCTGGCCGGCCTGCTGATCATGGTCGAGGACCAGTACGGCGTCGGGGACTACGTCGACCTCGGCGAGGCGGTCGGCGAGGTCGAGCACGTCGGCCTGCGCCTGACGCAGGTCCGCGACCTGACCGGCGGCCTCTGGTACATCCGCAACGGGGAGATCCTGCGGGTGCGCAACGACAGCCAGGACTGGGCCCGCGCCGTTCTCGACGTGGGTGTCGCCTACGACTCCCCTCTGGACACCGTCTACGCGGTCATGGAGCGCACCGGCCGGGAACTGCACCGGGACCCGGAGCAGGGCCCGCTGCTGCTCGAAGAGCCCTCGATCTGGGGGGTGCAGTCACTCGACGCGGACGCGGTCGTGGTGCGCATGGTCGTCAAGACACAGCCGCTGCAGCAGTGGGGCGTCACCCGGGAGCTGCGCCGCCGGATAAAGGAGAACCTGGACGCGGCGGGCATCGAGATCCCGTTCCAGCAGCGCACCGTGTGGATGCGGAACGAGGAGAGCTGACCGCCGGCCCCGCCGGGCCGCCGCCGGCCGCGGGCCGGCCCGTCAGGCGGGCAGGGCGTGCAGCTTCCTGCCGTGCAGGGCGAAGACGTGCGTGCCGTCGGTGGTCACGAGCCAGGCGTGGTAGTCGCCGGTCCCGTCGTTGAACGTCCAGCGCAAGGCGCCGGTCCCGGCGTCGAAGGCGTGCACACCGCCCTGCTCGTCCAGGTCCGTGGCCCCGTAGAGGGTGTCGCCCGCGATGACGAACTGCCGGGGCGGCTTGGCCTTCGCGTCCGCGAGGTCCTCGGACCGCCAGACCTTCCTGCCGGTCTGCGGCTCTATGTGCCGCAGCGTCCTGGCGCTGTCGGCGACGAAGAGGCTGTCCCCCACGACGGCGGGCTCCTTGAAGGTGGCGAAGTCGTCGTCGGTCCGCACGGACCACTTCCGGGACCCGTCGGAGAGGGCGAAGGCCTGGAGCCTGCTGCCCTGCGGGACGATCACCAGATCCCGGTGGACGGCGAAGGCACCGTAGTTCGTCTTCGTGGTCTTCTGCGTCCACACCTGGCCGCCGGTGGCGGTGTCGCGGACGGTGAGGTTCTTCTTGACGTCGGTGTAAACGAGATAGCGGCCCGAGACGGCGGCGTGGATGCCGTTCTGCTCGGTGCCCAGGTCGCGCTGTCTCTTCCACGCCGGCCTGCCCGAGCCGCCGTCCAGCGCGGCGATCACATTGGTGTGGGACGAGCCGTCCGCCTCAAGGATCTCGGCGATGACGTACACCTGGCCGTCGTCCACCGCGATCGGCCGGGGCTGCCGGTAGCCCGTGCCCAGGCGGCTGCGCCAGGTCTCCTTGCCCGACACCGGTTCGTATCCGTGGACCGTGCCGTCGTACGTGCCGCTGGCCAGGTACAGGGTGCCGTTGCCGAGCAGCAGCGGCGCTCCGGGCACGGCGCCGCCGGGCGGAGACCACGTCGGCTTGCCGGTCTGCGCGTCGCGGGCGGTGACCGGGTCTCCGGTGGCGATCACCACGCCGTCCACGGCCACCAGTTCGTCGTTGTCCCCGTAGGTCCGCGCCGAGGTCGTCTTCGTCCACAGCGGCTCGGGAGCCTGCCCGCCCCCGCCGGGCGCGCCCTCGGCCGGCCCGTCCGTGGCCGCCGGCGAGTCGGAGCCGCCCCCGGCATCCCCGCCTCCGCCGCCGGCCGTGTCCTCGCGGCAACCGCTCGCCCCGGCCCCCAGCGCGGACAGCGCAAGGCCGCCGCCGGCCAGCCGGAGCATCCGCCGCCGGGAGGGTGTCCCACCCGGCGCACCCTGGTTCTTGCCCATGTCGATGTCCCCCGTGGAGTCGCGTGATCTGCAGGTTGAGCGGGCCGCACACCCGTACGGGTGCATGATCCCGGTGGGACACTAGCCACCGCCGGGCCGTGCGGGTCACGCCGGAACCGGGCTGGGACGACGCCGTGAAGCAATCGATACGTTGATCGCCGCAAAGCACCGCGGATCAGCGCAGCGCGTGCAGCCGCCGGGCCGCCCACACCGCCGCCGCCGCGGGCAGCGCTCCGGCCAGGAGCAGGGCGAACGGGATCCGGGTCCCGGCCAGCGACAGCAACCGGGCCGCGTCCGCGGCGTCCTGGACGCGCTCGTCCACAGGTGACGAGCCTCGCCGGAGTGAAGTGCCGGTACCGGCCGACAACGGCGTGAGCCGGGGCGGCGGTGTGCTGGCGGGGGCCGCCCGCACCGGGGCCTGTCAGAAGTATTGACGAACCCTGCGGGCACTCCTACGGTCGCGTCGTACTCCATACCTCATATATGAGACGCGATACGCGAGATTCGAGGCCGGTAGATGACGTTCGCATCGACTCCGATCCCTTCCCGGACGGAGTACGTCCTGGAGTCGATCAAGCACGCGATCCTCACCGGCGGGCTCACGCCGGGTCAGGCCCTGGTGGAGACGGAGTTGGCCGGTCAGCTCGGGGTGTCCAAGACCCCCGTGCGTGAGGCGCTGAAGACGCTGGCCGGCTCCGGCCTGGTGGTGATGAGCCGGTACAAGGGCGCCACCGTGCGCATGGTGGACGCCACCATGGCGCACGAGGTGTGCGACGTGCGCCTGCTGCTTGAGCCGGAGGCCCTGCGCCGGAGCGTCGCAGGCGGGGTCTCGTTCGAGGCCGCGCAGGACGCCCTCGACCGCGCCGACGAGGCCGCCGACGCCGCCGAACGCAGCCTGGAGAACCGGGCGTTCCACCGGGCGCTCTACCTGCCGTGCGGCAATCCGCTGCTCTCCCGGATGCTCGACGAGCTCCGCGACCAGGCCGCGCTGGTCTCCACCGCCGCCTGGGCCACCCACCCCTCGTGGGAGCGGGAGGCGGGCGAGCACCGGGAGATCCTGCAGCTGGCGGTCGCGGGGAAGGCGGACGCGGCGGCGAAGGCGCTGCACTCCCACATCGCGTCGTTCGTCAGCCGGGCGTTCCCGGAGAGCACGTCGGACACCCCGTGAGCGAAGAGGCCGCCGAGACGCCGCAGACCGTCGAGAAGGGGACGCACCGCATGGATCACACACCGCTGCGAGCGGCGCTCGCCGACGTCGTGGCCGTCCTGGTGACGCCCTTCGACGCCGACGGGGAAGTCGCGCAGGACGCCTTCCGGGCCCTGCTGCGCAGGCTGCTCGACGCCGGCCTGCGCACGCTGACCCCGAACGGCAACACCGGGGAGTTCTACACCCTCGCGCCCGAGGAGCGGCGCCTGATCACCACGCTGACCGCGGCGGAGGCGGCGGGCCGGGCCGAGGTCGTGGCGGGTGTGGGGTACGACGTGGCGACCGCCGTGGCGGACGCGCGGCACGCCGCGGCCGTCGGCGCCCGCATGGTCATGGTGCATCAGCCGCCGCACCCCTACGCCTCGGCCGACGGCTGGGTCGCCTACCACCGGGCCGTCGCGGACGCCGTTCCGGAACTCGGCGTCGTCCCGTACGTGCGCGATCCCCGGCTGGACGGCGCGTACCTCGCCCAACTCGGGGACCTCTGCCCCAACGTCGTCGGCGTCAAGTACGCGGTGCGCGACATCGGCCGCTTCGCGGCGGTGGCGCGTGACGCCGGTCTCGACCGGTTCGTGTGGGTCGCCGGCCTGGCCGAGCTGTACGCGCCCGCCTACTGGGCCATGGGCGCCACCGGCTTCACCTCCGGCCTGGTCAACGTGGCCCCCGAGGTCTCGCTCGGCATGCTCCGGGCGCTGCGGTCGGGGGACTATCCGGCCGCGATGAAGGCCTGGGAGCAGATACGCCCCTTCGAGGACATGCGCGCGGCGGACCAGTCGGCCGACAACGTCGCCGTCGTCAAGGAGGCGCTGGCGGCTCTGGGCCTGGGCCGTCGCGACGTGCGGCCGCCGAGCCGGCTGCTGCCCGGGCCGCTGCGCCAGGAGATCGCCGGCATCGTCGGCGGGTGGTCGTCGTGACCGACGCGACCGACGTGACCGCCACCGGCCGCGACTCCACCCTCCGGTCCCGCGCCGGGAGGGTGCCGGAGCCCGAAGCGGGCTGAGCCGTCACCGGCGGCACACACCTCAACAGCAGATGACGCGGGAGCCCCGCAACCTCGCGCCGCAAGCGCTTGCACGAGTGTGGGAGCGCTCCCTCGACCAGTCAGCAAAGGAGCAGCGATGGCCCAAGTAACGGCGCCGGCGGAGCGGACGAGCCCGCCCGCGCCCGTCCTCCCCGCCGGGGGCCGGGTGTTCGGCCACCGGTGTCTGCTCCGCATGCGCGAGCCCGGCGCGGAGCGGGTACGCCGCCACGGCGGGGTGAGGTCCGCATGACCGCGCCCACGGCCCCCGAGGAGACCCTCGCCCTGCGCTGCTCGGGGCGGGTCGTCGGCCGCTACGTCCACCGCCCCGCGCTGGCGCCGCGCCTCTCGCCGCGCCCCTACCTGCACCCGGTCCGCACGCTCGGCGGCGTGGCGGTGACCGAGCTGATGCCCGCCGACCACCTCCACCACCTCGGTGCGGGACTGGCCGTCCCGGACGTGGACGGCCGCAACTTCTGGGGCGGCCGGACCTTCGTGGCCGGCCGCGGACCCACCGAGCTGGACAACCACGGCGAGCAGCGGCACACACGCTTCGTCGAGCGTGACGACGACGGCTTCGTGGCGGAACTCGCCTGGTCGGCGGGCGGGCGCGAACTCCTCCGGGAGCGCCGCACCGTCACCGCCGCGCCGCTCGGCCCCGCCGCCTGGGCGCTGAGCTTCGCGTTCACGCTCACCAACACCTCCGGTGCGGACCTGTCCCTGGGCAGCCCGGCCACCAACGGCCGCGCGGGCGCCGGCTACGGCGGCTTCTTCTGGCGTGCGCCCAAGGAGGCCGAGCCGCCCGCGGTCCGCACCGGAGACGGCGAGGGCACCGAGGCCGTGCACGGGCGCCGGGCGGACTGGCTCGCGCTTGCCGGCCGCGACTTCACGCTC
Organism: Streptomyces synnematoformans; assembly: GCF_039531005.1. NCBI lineage: Bacteria > Bacillati > Actinomycetota > Actinomycetes > Kitasatosporales > Streptomycetaceae > Streptomyces > Streptomyces synnematoformans. The sequence continues at coordinate 31,100 of NZ_BAAAPF010000020.1, read as the reverse complement.
GTCTTCGCCGGGGCCACGGACGCCACCCGCGGCGACCCCTGGTTCGTACGCACCCGGGAGTACCCCGGCGTCGGCTCCGCCCTGGCCTGGTCGGGGCGGCTGCCGCTGCCGCCCGGTGCGGACCTGACCCGCCAGGTCGTCACCGCCGTCGTGGACGGCAGCGCCGCCATGCGGTCCGCCGCGGAACTGGCACAGCTCGCGCACGCGGCGGTGGCCGCCGCCCCCGCCGGGGGCCACCGCTCCGCAGACCCATCGGGAGACCCTCATGACTGACACCCAGGTGCGCGCACCACGGGACGTGCCGCACCCGGCGCCGGGGCAGCTGCCCGAGGCCGTCGCGCACAAGAAGGCGCGCAGAAGGCGGCGGCGCAAGGAGGCACTCACCGGCTACCTCTTCCTGGCCCCCTGGTTCGTCGGCCTGATAGCCGTCACCGCGGGCCCCCTGCTGGCGTCCCTGTACCTGTCGTTCACGGACTACAGCCTCCTCGGGGACTACGAGTGGGTCGGCTTCGCGAACTACGCCGAGATGTTCACGGACGACCCGCGGTTCATCAAGGCGCTGACGAACACCGCGATCTACGTCTTCGTGTCGGTGCCCCTGCAGCTGGCGTTCGCGCTCGCGCTGGCACTGGTCCTGGACCGGGGAATCCAAGGGCTGCCCATCTACCGCTCGGTCTACTACCTGCCCTCCCTCCTCGGCAGCAGCGTGGCCATCGCCGTGCTCTGGCGGAAGGTGTTCGGCGCCGACGGCCTGTTCAACTCGTTCCTCGACCTGTTCGGCATCGAAGGGCGGAGCTGGATCGGGGACCCGTCCACGGCGCTCGGCACGCTCATCGTGCTCAACGTGTGGACCTTCGGCTCCCCCATGGTGATCTTCCTGGCCGGGCTGCGGCAGATCCCGGCCAGCTACTACGAGGCCGCGAGCATCGACGGGGCGGGCTGGGTGCGGCGGTTCCGGTCCATCACGCTGCCGCTGCTCACCCCGATCATCTTCTTCAACCTGGTCCTGCAGCTGATCAACGCCTTCCAGTCCTTCACCCAGGCGTTCGTGGTCAGCGGCGGGAACGGCCAGCCGGCGGACTCGACGCTCTTCTACACGATGTACGTCTACATCAAGGGATTCAATTCCTTCGAGATGGGCTATGCGTCGGCAATGGCCTGGTTCCTCGTCGTCATCGTCGGGAGCCTCACCGCTTTGAACTTCATCATGTCGAGGTATTGGGTCTTCTACGGTGACAAGTGACTTGAAAACGCGGCCGCAACCGAATCCCACGCTCTTCGCCAAGGCGCTGTTCGCGCTGCGCGGCAGAAAGCTGCTCACGCATGTCTTCCTGATTCTCTTCGGTCTTGTCATGCTGTACCCGCTGCTGTGGATGGTCTCCAGCGCGGTCAAGCCGGAAGGGCTCATCTTCCGCGAGCAGGGCCTGATCCCCAGCAGCGTCACCTGGGACAACTTCGCCGACGGCTGGAACGCTCTGCGGCACCCGTTCAGCCACTACTACATCAACTCCGCCGTCATCACGGCCGGCGCGGTGGTGGGCAACCTGGTGGCCTGCTCGCTCGCCGCCTACGCCTTCGCCAGGATCGAGTTCCCGCTGAAGCGGCTCTGGTTCGCCCTCATGCTGGGCTCGATCATGCTCCCCCTCCACGTCGTGATCGTGCCGCAGTACATCCTGTTCTCGGAGCTGAACTGGATCAACACGTACCTGCCGCTCATCGTCCCGAAGTTCCTCGCCACCGACGCCTTCTTCATCTTCCTGATGGTGCAGTTCATCAGGACGCTGCCCCGGGACCTGGACGAGGCGGCACGCATCGACGGCGCCGGGCACTGGCGCATCTACAGCAGGATCATCATGCCGCTGTCGATGCCCGCGCTCGCCACCACCGCCATCTTCACCTTCATCTGGACGTGGAACGACTTCCTCAGCCAGCTGATCTTCCTGACGGACCCCGACATGCACACCGTCCCGGTGGCACTGCGCACCTTCCTCGACTCCAGTGGCGAATCCTCCTGGGGACCGATGTTCGCCATGTCGGCACTGTCCCTCGCCCCCATTTTCGGATTCTTCCTCGCGGGCCAGAAGTACCTGGTACGCGGCATCGCCACCACGGGTCTGAAGTAACCACAGAAGAAACTGGAGAGCCGACGTGTCGTACCGAAAGAGTAAAGTCTGGCCGGCGCTTTTCGTCACCGGCGCCCTCTCCTTCACCGCCGCCTGCGGAGGCGACGACGGAGGCTCGGGGGACGGGAAGGTCACCCTCCGGGTGAGCTGGTGGGGAGAGACGGAACGCCATGAGATGACGGAAGAAGCCATCAAGGTCTTCGAGAAGCAGAACAAGGACATCACCATCGAGTCGGAGTACTCCGACTGGGACGCGTACTACGACCAGCTCACCACCAAGACCGCCGCCGGCGACGCCCCCGACGTCTTCGCTATCGAGATCCGGGCCCTCGGCGAGTACGCCCGCAACGGCCAGCTCGCGGACCTGGCCGGCCTGGTGCCCACCGACGACCTCGACGAGAAGCTGCTCACCTCGGGCGAAGTCGACGGCACGCAGTACGCCATCCCCACCGGGGCCAACGCCTTCACCGTGATGGCCAACACCGCCGTCTTCGAGGACGCCGGGGTCGGGCTTCCCGACGACAGCTCCTGGACGTGGGAGGACTACCAGTCGCTGAGCGCCGAGGTCACCGGGTCGGGGGGCGACATCTACGGCACCCAGCTCAACTTCAACGACGCCTACCTGAGAATGTTCGCCGCCCAGCGCGGCGAGTCCTTCTACGAGGGCGACGGGCTGGGCGTCTCGGCCGAGACCGTCGCCGCCTGGTTCCAGACGCACCTGGACATGATCGACGCCAAGGGCTCCCCGAGCGCGGACCGGAGCAACGAGCTGGGCGCGACCGACATCGAGCAGTCCCTGATCGCCACCAACAAGGGCGCCATGGGCATGTGGTGGAGCAACCAGCTCAGCGCGGCGAGCGTCGGCTCCGGCGAGGAGATCAAGCTGCTGCAGATACCCAGGGACCCGTCGGCGGACAGCAGCGAGATGTTCCTGCAGCCGGCGATGTTCTGGGCCGCCAGCAGCAAGGGCGGGAACCAGGAGGCCGCGGGCAAGCTGATCGACTTCCTGGTGAACGACCCGCGGGCCGGCGAGATCCTGGGCAGCGACCGCGGCCTGCCGATGAACGACACGGTGCTCAAGGAGATCGAGGGCGGCCTGCCCGCGGCGGACAAGGCCTCCCTCGACTTCATCAACGGGATCCGCGACGAGCTGGCCGATCCGCCGTCGGCCTACCCCGACGGCGCCGTGGAGATCCCCGACATGCTCGAACGCTACGGCCAGGAGGTCATCTCCGGCCAGCAGAGCCCCGAGGAGGCCGCGCAGGCATTCCTGGACGAAGCCGACGGCGCCCTCGGCTGACGGGACGCCGCCGCCCCACGGCCCGGCCGGTCACGGGCCGGGGGCGGCACCCCGGGCCCGGCCCGCCCGGTCAGCCCACCGGAAACGAGAACCCAGGATCCGCCGAACACGGAGGAATCGCGCATGACACGCCGCTACGCCGTCGTCGGACTCGGCCACCGGGCGCAGATGTACGTCGACGCCCTGCTCGGCGACTTCAGCGACACCGGAGAGATCGTCGCGCTGTGCGACCCCAACCGGACGCGGATGGACTACTACAACGAGCGCATCACGGCGTCCGGACGCCCGCCCGCCGCGTGTTTCGCGCCCCACGAGTTCGCCACGGTGCTGGAGCGGGTCGACGCCGTCGTGGTCACCTCCGTGGACGCCACGCACGCCCGCTACGTCTGCGCGGCCCTCGACGCGTCCCGCGACGTCGTGGTGGAGAAGCCGCTGACCACCGACGCCGCCGGGTGCGCGGCGATCGCCGCGGCGGCCGAGCGCAGCACCGCGGACCTCGTCGTGACCTTCAACTACCGCTACGCGCCGCGCAACTCCGCGGTGCGCCGGCTGCTCGCCGACGGCCGCATCGGCACCCCGACCTCGGTGCACTTCGAGTGGGTCCTCGACACCATCCACGGCGCCGACTACTTCCGCCGCTGGCACCGGGACCGCGCCAGCTCCGGCGGACTGCTCGTCCACAAGGCCACCCACCACTTCGACCTCGTCAACTGGTGGCTGGACGCGCACCCCGAGCTGGTCTTCGCCCAGACCTCGCTGGCCTTCTACGGCAGCGACAACGCGCGCGGGCGCGGCGCAGGGCCGCGGCCGACGCGCAGCCGGGGCGCGCCCGGCCTGGGCTCCGACCCCTTCCTGCTCGACATCGCGGCCGACGAGCGGCTCAAGCGGCTCTACCTGGACGCCGAGCACGAGGACGGCTACCTCCGCGACCAGGACGTCTTCGGCGACGGCGTGACCATCGACGACAACATGTCGGTGCTCGTCCGCTACGACGACCGCACCCTGCTGACCTACTCGCTCAACGCCCACGCCCCCTACGAGGGCTACCGGGTGGCCGTCAACGGCACCGAGGGCCGGCTCGAACTGGACGTCTGCGAACGCGCCTGGACCCCGCCGGCCGCCGCCGTCGACCCCTCCGCCGGACACAAGGAGCACGCCGAGGGCGCCTGGCAGCGGCTGACCGTGCAGCGCCACTGGTCCCGAGCGGAGGAGGTGGCCGTCGACGAGGACGGCGGCGCCCACGGCGGCGGCGACGCGCTGCTGCTCCACGACGTCTTCCGCGGATCCGGCCACGACCCGCTGCACCGCCGGGCGGGCTACGCCGACGGGATCCGCAGCGTGCTGATCGGCAGCGCCGCCAACGAGTCGGCCCGCACCGGCCGGCCCGTCGCCCTCACGGACGTGCGCGTCCCGGCCGCGGAGAGGGGGGACTCCCCCTGACCGGCCGGCAGCCAGGGATACCCGCTCAGCATCCCTGGCTGCCGGCCACGGTCCCAAAATTGTCATGATCACCTCAAAAACCCGAGGAGAACGCGATGAAACGACATCTGAAGCTCTCGGCCGCGCCCGTCCTGGCGACGGTGCTCGCCGCCGCCGGTGCGGTGTTCGCGCTGGACACGGCGCACGGCGCGACGGTCAGGCACGAGGCGGAGAACGCGGTCGTCTGCGACGGGCAGGTCGAGTCCGAGCACGCCGGGTTCTCCGGCAGCGGCTACTGCAACACCGACAACAGCTCGGGCACGGCGGTGCAGTTCACGCTGCAGGCCGCCGAGGCCGGCACGGCGACGGTCGAGGTCCGGTACGCCAACGGCACGTCCGCGGCGCGGCCCGCCGACGTGGCGGTGAACGGGTCGACGGCGCAGTCCACCTCGTTCGAGGCGACGGGGGCGTGGACGAACTGGGCCACGAAGACCCTCACCGTGCCGGTGAACGCGGGGAGCAACTCCCTCCGGCTCACCGCCACCGCCTCCGCCGGCCTGCCGAACGTCGACTACGCCGACATCACCACGGAGGGCGACGACACCCCGCCGCCGTCGGACGACGCGCTGTTCGTGGCCCCGCACGGCAGCGACGGCGCCTCCGGCACCGAGTCGGATCCCACGACGCTCACCTCCGCGATCGACCGCATCACGCCCGGCGGGACGATCCACATGCGCGGCGGGACCTACGACTTCTCGCAGACCGTCCGCATCGCGCCGGGCAACGACGGCCTCTCAGGCGACCGCACCGAGCTGTTCGCGTACGCCGGCGAGACGCCGGTGCTGAACTTCTCGGCGCAGAGCGAGGACTCGGCCAACCGCGGACTGGCCATCGGCGGCGACTGGTGGCACGTCCGGGGCATCGTCGTCGAGCGCGCCGGCGACAACGGGATTCTCCTCGGCGGGAACAACAACGTCATCGAGCGAGTGGTGACGCGCCACAACCGTGACACCGGTCTGCAGCTGTCGCGGTACACCGCCGGGGCGCCGCGGGACCAGTGGCCGTCGAACAACCTCATCGTGAGCGCGGAGTCGCACGACAACGTCGACTCCGACGGCGAGGACGCCGACGGCTTCGCCCCCAAGCTGACCGTCGGCCCCGGGAACGTCTTCCGCCACACCGTGTCCCACCACAACATCGACGACGGCTACGACCTCTACACCAAGGACGACACGGGCCCCATCGGCGCGGTGACCATCGAGAACTCCCTCGCCTACGGCAACGGCACCCTCTCCAACGGCGGTCAGGCCGGCAACGGCGACCGCAACGGCTACAAGCTCGGCGGCGAGGACATCGCGGTCAACCACGTCGTCCGCGGCAACATCGCATACGAGAACGGCAAGCACGGGTTCACGTACAACCGGAACCTCGGCTCGATGACGGTGTCGGACAACGTCAGCATCGGCAACGAGGAGCGCAACTTCAACTTCGACGGCGGCTCCTCGGTGTTCCGGAACAACACCTCGTGCGACAGCGGGTCGAACGACCGGATCATCGGCAACGCCGACGGCTCGAACCAGTTCTGGTCCGGCCAGAACGGGTCCCGGTGCTCCTCGTACAGCGGCTCCCTGAACTGGTCCTTCGCCCAGGACGGCCGCCTCGTCGTGACCTTCGGCGGCAGCCGGGTCATGGGCTGACGGGAACCGCCCGCCGGCCCACCACCGCACGCAGCAGCACCATCCCACCTTCGAAGAAGCAGGAGGAGACGAAATGAAACGAACACCCGCATGGCGCATCCCCGCGGTCGTGGCCGCGCTGGCCGTCGTGAGTACGACCGGAGTCGTCCTGACGACGTCCCAGGCGTCGGCGGCCGGCACCGCGACCGGCTACGCGACCCAGAACGGCGGGACCACCGGCGGCGCGGGCGGCCGGACGGTGCACGCCAGCACGGGCACCCAGATCCACCAGGCCCTGTGCGCCCGGCCGAACACCAGCACCCCGATCACCATCGAGGTCGAGGGGACCGTCAACCACGGAAACACCAGCAAGGTGTCGGGCGACGGCTGCGACACCTCCGACGACGTGATCGAGCTGAAGCGCGTCAGCAACATCACGATCATCGGGGTCGGCCGCGGAGCCGTCTTCGACCAGCTGGGCATCCACATCCGCGAGTCGAGCAACATCATCATCCAGAACGTGACGGTCCGGAACGTCAAGAAGTCCGGCTCGCCCACCTCCAACGGCGGTGACGCCATCGGCATGGAGAAGGACGTCCGCAACGTCTGGGTCGACCACGCCACCCTGGAGGCCTCGGGCGGGGAGGACGAGGGGCACGACGGGCTCTTCGACATGAAGAACAACACCCGGTACGTGACCCTGTCCTACAGCATCCTGCGCAACTCCGGCCGAGGCGGACTCATCGGGTCCAGCGAGAGCGACACCTCGAACGGCTACGTCACGTTCCACCACAACCTGTACCAGAACATCGACTCCCGCACGCCCCTGCTGCGCGGCGGCGACGCCCACATGTACAACAACCACTACGTGGGCCTCGTCAAGTCCGGCATCAACTCGCGGGCCGGGGCCCACGCCAAGGTGGACAACAACTACTTCCGGGACTCCAAGGACGTCCTGGGCACCTTCTACACGAACGAACTCGGCTACTGGCAGGTCGGCGGCAACGTCTACGACAACGTGACGTGGAGCAGCGAGGGCAGCGAGAACCACCCCGCCGGTCCCGACCCCCGGTCCAACACCACGGTCAACATCCCCTACAACTACGACCTCGACAGGGCCGACTGCGTGCCGGGCATCGTGAGCCGCACGGCAGGCGACGACACGGGCCTGGCGGAGTCGGACGGCAGCTGCTAGCCGGCCGCGTCCGGATCCGCGAGACCGTCCCCCGATGAGGGGTCGTACGTATCCGCCGGCCGGGGCGCACCTCCACAGTGCCCCGGCCGGTGCGCCGAGAAGCAACGGCGTGATCCCCACCTTCCCCCCGGACACCACCGTGAAGCTGCTCCGGTGCCGGTGCCGGGCGTGGCTGCCGGGCCGCCGGGGCCGTACAGGGCCGCGAGCATGCGTACGTCGCCTCCGCCGTGCCCTGCGGGGTCGTGGTCCGGCAGGGGCACCTCGCACGGCTCCCGCCACAAGGGCGCAGCAGGAGGCGCGGGCCGGCGGGCGCGGCCGTGCCGTCGCGGACGGCGCCCTCGCCGGGCGATGCGCGGCGGGTGCCGCTCACGGGCGGGCGCCCTCCGCTGTCTCGCGGCGGGTGCCCGGCGCGGTCTCGGAGAGCACCTCGCCCACGGCGGCGGCGAGTTCGGCGGCCGCCTCGGCGCCGGCCGGGGCCACGCCGACGCCGTAGCGGAACCGGGCGGTCTCGCCGTCCGGGACCAGGAGTTCCTCGCTGAAGAACGGGGCGGGGTTCAGGCAGGCGAACTCCTCGCTGCGGGCGAACCACTGCGGCGGGTGGTGCGGGTTTCCGGCGTCGTCGACCATGAGGATGAGGGACGCGGCGTCGTCTTCGTCGTGGCGCCCGGCGAAGGCCATCCACGCATGGTGCTGTCCGCGTATCTCCTCGCCGCTGCCCATCCCCTCGGGGGTGACGAGCCGTCCGCCGGTGAAGGAGCGGGGCCCGCGCCAGAAGAGGCCGCCGTAGCCCGCGTTCTCCCTGCCCCGGGTGGTCGGCGAGCCGATGACGACGTCGTGTCCGGACACGTTGGTCAGGCGGGTGTCGAAGGTGAGCGCCCAGGCGCCCGCGGAGAGGGTCCGGGCCGTGAGGGCGCGGCGCTCGGTGAAGATCTGTGCGCCGGCCTGGGTGATCCAGTCCAGTTCGTGGCCGAACGCGGCCGCCCCGTCGGAGGCGTCGACGTCCGTGAGGCGGCGGTGGAGCTGGCTGCCGTTGTTGTCGAGCTGCACGTAGAACCGGCCGTGGACGTAGGTGGGGCCACCCCAGAAGTTCTCCTCGCCGACGACCGGCAGCGACCAGGCGATGCCCTTGTGCCACACGTGGTCCCAGGGGCGGAACAGGCTGACGGTGCGGCCGGAGCGGGTGCGGAGGGGGTGCAGGTACGGCTTGGGTGATTCGAGTACGGGCGTGTCGGGACGGTAGACGTACCGGAACAGCTCGGTCCGTCCGTCGTGTACCGCGAACGAGGAGTCGATGTGGTGGCGGATGTCGAGGCCGGTCATGCGGTCGCCTTCTTCATGGGAGCCCACGGGACGGCTCCCCCGTGCATGCTGGAGGTGAAGGGGTCGTCGCCGGTCAGCTCGCCCGCGGTGACGGGGCGGCCCCGGAACGCGGAGGCGTAGGTGGCCGCGGCGAACTCCATCGTGCGGCGGGCGTCGTCCAGCGACACCCCGGGTTCCGCGCCGCTCCCGAACGCGTCGAGGACGGCCTGGATCTGCAGCAGGTGCCCGCTCTCGACGTCGGCGCCGCCGTCGGCCTTCCAGAGGTCGGCCAGCGGCTCGTGCCCGGGCGCCGGGGTGAACCGCCAGTGCTTCTCGCGGTAGCCGTAGAGGTGCTCGACCTCGACGGTCGCGTGCTCGAAGTCGAAGCGCAGCCGCGACGTCTCGCGCGGGGAGACCACGGAGTTGACGACGGTGGCCATCGCCCCGTTGTCGAACCGGGCGACGGCCATCGACACGTCCTCGGTGTCGGTGGGCCGGGCGAGCCGTCCGGCGATGGCGCTGACCTGGGACCAGGGGCCGAGGACGGAGAGGAGCAGGTCGAACTGGTGGATGCCGTGGCCCATGGTGGGCCCGCCGCCTTCGAACTCCCAGCGGCCCCGCCACGGCGTGTCGAAGTAGTCGTCGGAGCGGTACCAGAGGGTCTCGCAGACGGCCGCGAGCGGGCGGCCGAGTGCGCCCGAGCGGGCGAGACGCCGCAGTCTGACGGCCGCGGGCCCGTAGCGGTGCTGGAACACCGTCAGCACCGCCGTGCCGGTCTCGGCGTGCACCGCGGCGAGCTGGTCCATTTCGGCCAGGCTGAGCGCCGTGGGCTTCTCCACCAGGGCCGGAACGCCCGCGCGCATGGCCATGACGGCCAGCGGTACATGGGTCTGCGGCGGGGTGCAGACATGCACCAGGTCCAGTTCCTCGCCGGCGAACAGGGACGCGGCGTCGGTGTACGTCCGCGGTACCGCGAAGCGCTGCGAGAACGCGGCGGCCCGTGCCGGGTCGGTCTCGGCGACGGCCACGAGGCGGGCCCGCTCGGCCAGTTCGGCGAGCGCCCGGGCGTGCGCGTGAGCGATGCCGCCGGCGCCGATGAGGGCGACGCGGAGGACGGGTGCCGGATTCGGCATGGCGTTCGTTGCTCCTTGTATCCGGTGGCGGCACGGTTCGGAGAGGCGCCGGAGGGCGCTGTGCGGCGTCCTCCGGCGTACCTCGGGGGTCACTTCGCGGAGTCGATCTCACTCTGCAGCTCGTCGACGAAGGCCTGGGCCGCCTTCTCCGGCGGGGTCTGCTCGGCGTAGACCTCCTGGGTGTAGCGCTGGAGCATCGGTTCGACGCCGCTGCCGCCCTTGGGGGTCACGACCGGTGAGGGGCCCGGCGTGACCGACTCCATGTACTCGACGGCGATCTTGTCGTTCTCGGTCAGGTCGGCGGTGACGGCCTTGCGGACCTCGCCGTTGGCGGGGATGCCGCGTTCGGTTCCCAGGATGTCCCCGGCGGCCTTGTGGTTGACCAGGAAGTCGGTGAGGAGGGCGGCTTCGGCGGGGTGGTCGCTCTGGGACGAGACGGCCCAGTACATGGACGGTTTGAAGTATGCCGCGTCGGCGCCGCCGCTGCCCGGCAGCCGCAGCAGCCGCAGGTCGGCGCCGCTGGCTTCGCGCAGTGCGGTGATCTGGGTGTTGTAGGAGAAGCCCATGGCGACCTTCCCGGTGGCCAAGCTGCCCGCCTCCAGGCCGGCGTTGTAGCTCTCGACCGCCTGGGCGGCGCTCTCGACGCCGCCGGACCCCATCAGATCGAGGTTGTACTGCCACATCGAGGCGAGGGTCTGGGGATCGAGGGTGACATCGCCGTTCTTGTCGAAGAGTTCGTCGTCGTGCAACCGCGCCCAGTACCGGACGCTGCCGGTGTCCATGCCGCCGGTGATCGAGGAGCCGTTGAGCTTTCCTTCGCTCTTCTCGGCGAGTTCGTCGGCCAGATCGGCGTAGTCGTCCCAGGTCCAGGTGGCGTCGTCGGGCACGTCGACGCCGTACTTCTCGAACAGATCGACGTTGACGATGTTCGCGAGGACGCCGACCCCGATGGGCATGGCGTACTGGGTGCCGTCGACTTCACCGGTCTTCAGCGACTCCTCGTCGAACTGCGAGGTGTCGAGGAATTCCCCGGCCTCGCCCAGGTCGAGCAGGGAACCGCGCTCGGCGTACGAGGCGAGGTACAGCTCGTCCATCTGGACCACGTCGGGCGAGTCGTTGGCGGCGGTGGTGGTGGCCAGGGCGTCCCAGTAGCCGTCCCAGTCCTTGAACTCGCCCTTGACGGTGATGTCGGGGTACTCCTTCTCGAACGCCGCGATGGCCTCCTGGGTGAGGCCGGCGCGGGTCTCCTCCCCCCACCAGGTCACCCGGAGGGTCACCTGGTCGTCGCTGCGCTCGACGGCACCGCCGGACGAGCCGCAGGCGGTCAGCACGAGGGCGCCGGACAACGCGACGGCGCCCAAGAGGCGTGCTTTGGCGCTTCCACTCATGGTGCTTGTCTCCTGACTGTGTGGGCGACCCGGACGGGCCCGCTCTGGCTGCTGGTCGTACGCCTGCGAGGGGTTGGCCGGCACGGCATGTCACTTGCCTCCCGTGGTGGCGATGCCGCGCAGGAGGAAGCGCTGGCCGAAGAGGAAGACCAGGAAGACCGGCAGGAGTGAGACCACGCTCATGGCGAGTGCGGCGCCCCAGTTCGTGCCGGACTGCGCGTCGACGAAGCCGCGCAGGGCCACCGGCACGGTGTACATCTCCGGATCGGTCAGATAGATGAGCTGGGAGAAGAAGTCGTTCCAGACCCAGATGAAGGTGAAGATCGCCGTGGTCGCCAGCGCCGGGACCATGAGCGGCAGGATCACCTGCAGGAAGATGCGGGGGTGGCCGGCGCCGTCGATACGCGCCGCCTCGTCGAGTTCGGTGGGGATGCCGCGGATGAACTGGACCATCAAGAACACGAAGAAGGCGTCCGTGGCCAGGAACTTCGGGACGATGAGCGGCAGGTACGTGTTGATCCAGCCGAACTCGGAGAACAGCACGTACTGCGGAACGATGATCACGTGGATCGGCAGCATGATGGTGACGAGCATGATCGCGAACCACCACCTGCGGCCCTTGAACTCCAGGCGCGCGAAGGCGTAGGCGGCCATCGAGCAGGCGACCAGGTTTCCCACGATCGCCCCCAGCACCACGATCCCCGAGTTGATCATGAAGTGGCTGAACGGCTTCGAGAACGCGTTCCAGCCCTTCCCGTAGTTGCCGGCCTCCAGGTTGGTCAGGAACAGGTCCGGCGCCTGGAAGATCTCGTCGTTCGGCCGCAGCGAACTGACGACCATCCACAGCACCGGATAGAGCATCACCAGTGCGCACAGGATCAGCACCGTGTGCTTGAGGATCGACCGGACGACCGGGCGGAGCCGCCGGCGGGGCTGCCGGAGGGGCGGGCCGCCGGGGCGGGCGGCGCCGGGCGGGGTGGCTGCGGCCTTGGCCAGAGTGTCAGTCATCGTAGAAAACCCAGTACTTCGCGGCCCAGAAGTTGACCGCCGTGAACGTCCCGACCAGGAGCAGCAGGAGCCACGCGAGGGCGGAGGCGTAGCCCATGTCGAAGTTCCCGAAGCCGCGCTGGTACAGGTAGAGGGAATAGAAGAGCGTGGAGTCGGCCGGGCCGCCCTTGCCGCCGGAGACGACGAACGCCTGCGTGAACGCCTGGAACGCATGGATGATCTGCAGCACCAGGTTGAAGAAGATGATCGGCGTCAGCAGCGGCATCGTCACGCTCCAGAAGCGGCGCCACCGTCCCGCCCCGTCGACCGCGGCGGCCTCCTCGTAGGAGGCCGGAATCTGCCGCAGACCGGCCAGGAAGATCACCATCGGAGCACCGAAGGTCCATACGTTGAGGACGATCAGGGTGGACAGCGCCGTCTCGGGCTCGGAGATCCAGCCGCGCCCTCCGATGCCGACGAGGCCGAGAACCTCGTTGAACAGGCCCTCGGTGCCGAAGACGGTGCGCCAGAGGACCGCGATGGCAACGCTGGAGCCGAGCAGCGAGGGCAGGTAGAAGACGGAGCGGTAGACCGCCAGGCCCCGTATGCCGCGATCGAGGAGGACGGCGAGTGCGAGCGCCAGGGCGAGTTGGAGCGGCACCGAGACCAGCACGTAGACGAACGTCACCTGCAGCGACTGGTGTAGACGCGCGTCGTCGAGTATCCGGCTGTAGTTGTCCAGGCCGGCGAATTCCGGCGGCTGCAGCAGGTTGTAGTCGGTGAAGCTCAGGTACAGCGATGCGATCATCGGCCCGAGCGTGATGACGAACAGGCCGAGGAACCACGGCAGCAGGAAGAAGAACGCCGCCTTGTTCTGCTGCTTCGCCGCGGGACGGCGGCCGGAGCGCAGGGAGCGCAGCTCCGTGGTGGCGCTCACCGGACGCTCTCACCGCGGACCGGGGCGGACGCGCAGCGCAGGGCGCTGAGGGTCGGCATCGACACTCCCTTCTGGCAAAATAGTGATCGTTCACTTTTTGCTCGGTCCGCTGTAAGGTAGTGAACGGTCACCACGATGGCAATACCCGGGAACGGGCCCATGAGAAGAGGCCGATGCATGACCCAGAGCTCGCCGCCGGCCCGGCGCCCCACCATCAAACAAGTGGCACACCTGGCCGGGGTCTCCCACCAGACCGTCTCCCGGTACCTGCGTTCGAGGGAGGGGCTGAAGCCGGCGACGCTCGCCCGTATCGACGCGGCGGTCCGCGAGCTGGACTACCGTCCCAACCTGATCGCCAGGTCCATGCGCACCCGCCGCACCGGCCGCCTTGCGCTCGTCATGCCGGCCATGGCCTACAACCCCGCGCGCATGCTCGCCGGAGCGGCCGCGGCCGCGCACGAGGCGGGGTTCGCCGTGGAGGTCGTCAGCGTGGAGGGCGGAGCCGACGTCAGAACCGAGCGCGTGCTGGAGCTGGCCGACTCCGGGCAGCTTGAGGGCATCCTGGCGCTGGCCCCGATCAAGTCGGCCATCGAGGGCCGGCTCCCGGAGCGCGCGGCCATCGTCGTCTCGGCCGACTTCGACGACGCCATGCGCGGCATCGGCGAGCTGACCGACGCCGCACCGGTGGACGAGATCGTCGAGCACCTGGCGGCGCTCGGGCACCGCCGCTTTCTCCACGTGGCCGGAGACCTGCAGTTCGCCTCGGCGAGGGCACGCAAGGCCACCTACCTGGAGGCCGTGGACAGGCTCGGTCTTGAGTCGCTCGGCGTGTTCGACGGCGACTGGTCCGGCGACTCGGGCGCCGCCGCCATCCGGATGCGGGCGGCCGGGCGCATGCCGACGGCCGTCGTCGCCGCCAACGACCTCGTCGCCGCCGGGGTCATCCGCGGCGCGAAGGACCGGGGGCTCGAAGTACCGCGCGACCTCAGCGTCACCGGCTGGGACAACCTGGAGGTCTGCCGGTACCTCCCGCCCGCGCTGACCACGGTGCACGTCGACCTCGAAGGGCTGGGGCGCAACGCCATGCTGCGGCTGATCAAGGCGATCAACGGGTCCGAGCCGGAGCCGTCCCGGCAGCCGCTCAACACGGTGATCTGGCGCGAGTCGGTGGCCCCGCCGCCCGCCTAGAGCGCGGTTGCGCCGCCCGCGGCGGGCCGGCTCCGCGGCCCTCGCGTCCGGCAGGTGTTCGACGCCGCGGACCGGACATCGGGCCGCGTCGATGCAGCCGGCGTTCAGGTGCTGGCGCGGGCGACGAGGTGGGTGGGGAGGATCAGGGAGCTGGGCTCCTCGCCGGCGATGCGCCCGGTGAGCATGCGTGCCGTCTCGTTGCCCAGAGCCTGGATGGGCTGGTGGACCGTGGTCAGCGACGGTTCGGCGATCTGCGCGATGTCGAGGTCGTCGAAGCCCACGACCGCGACGTCACCGGGGACCGCGCGGCCCGCGCCGCGCAGGGTGCGCAGGGCGCCGGCGGCCATGTTGTCGTTGGCGGCGAACACCCCGTCCATGTCCGGCTGCCGCTCCAGCAGCGCCGCCATGGCGGTGGCGCCGCTGGGTTCGGTGAAGTCTCCGTACTCCGGCGGGAGGGGCTGCAGTCCGGCCAGGATCAGGGCCTCCCGGTAGCCGCGGTGGCGCGCCCGGCTCGCGTGGGTGTCCGGCAGTCCGCAGATCATGCCCACGCGCCTGCGCCCGCGGGCGAGCAGGTGCTCGGTCGCCTGGCGGGCGCCGCCGGCGTTGTCGACGTCCACGTACCACGGCGCTTCGAAACCCGCCGGGCGCCCGCCGAAGACGACGGGGACCTCCGCTTCCCGGGCGATGCGGAGCACGGGGTCGTTCTCCCGGACGGCCATGAGCACGGCGCCGTCGACGCCCCGGGCGCGCAGGAGTTCCGCCAGGCGCCGCCGGCTGCGGTCGCTTGCCGCGAGGCACAGCATCAGGTGCAGGTCGGCCTCCTCCAGGGCGGCGGAGGCGCCGACGATCACCCTGGCGAAGAACGGGTCCGCGAAGATCGACGGAGCCTCGCCCGAGATGACGAGGGCGACCGCGCCTCGCTGCCGGGTGGCCAGCGCCCGCGCCGTCGTGTTCGGCACGTAGTCGAGTTCCCTGATGGCCCGGAGGACCGCCGCGCGCTTCTCGGCGCTGACGTGGGGCGCGTTGTTGAGCACCCGGGAGGCCGCCGAGCGGGAGACGCCGGCACGCTCGGCCACCTCGTCGAGCGTGGGCCGCAGGCGCGGCACATCTGTCATGGACCCCGGACCTCTCCGCGCCGGCGGCTGTGAGGATGCCCTCCGCTGGGCCGGGAGCGCTTCCAGTTCTGGGACCATAGCGACTCCTCGCGCTCCAGTGAAGGGCGGCCGCGTACCGACTCTTGACAGGTCCCCATCAGCGCACCCACGATGACCGGAGGCACCCGCGGTCCCCCGCCGCAAACTGGGAGCGCTCCCAAGATTGACCACGGCTCTCCCGTGCGCCACCCGTGCGTCGCACCTTCATGCCGCGGGCTCAGGACGAGAGCCGCGCGGCGTTCCCCTTCACGAATGAGGTTCACCCATGCGCACACTCATACGCGGGGCGGTGGCAGCGCTCCTCGCTCTGCCGCTGTTCCTGGCCTCGTCGCCCTCCGCTCAGGCGGCGCCCACCCCGCTCGCCATGACCAGCGGCTTCTACGTCGACCCGAACTCCAGCCCCGCGGCCTGGTCGGCCGCCAACCCCGGAGACGGCCGGGCCGCCGCGATCCGCAGCTCCATCGCCGGCACCCCCATGGCCCGTTGGTTCGGTTCCTGGAGCGGCGACATCGGCTCCGCCGTCGGCTCCTACACCGGCGCGGCCCAGGCGGCCGACAAGCTGCCGCTCCTCGTCGCCTACCACATGTACGGCCGTGACGCCTGCGGCGGGCACTCGGGCGGCGGAGCCTCGTCCCCGTCCGCGTACGCCGGGTGGATCGACGCCTTCGCCCGCGCCATCGGCAACCGCCCCGCCGTGGTCGTACTGGAACCCGACGCCCTCGGCGACTACAACTGCATGTCCCAGGCGCAGATCATCGAGCGGCAGAACATGCTCACCAACGCCCTCTCACGGTTCCGGTCC
The DNA here is from genome assembly GCF_039531005.1 of Streptomyces synnematoformans. Classification (NCBI taxonomy): domain Bacteria; kingdom Bacillati; phylum Actinomycetota; class Actinomycetes; order Kitasatosporales; family Streptomycetaceae; genus Streptomyces; species Streptomyces synnematoformans. Next base: position 14,499 of record NZ_BAAAPF010000020.1, on the reverse strand, counting down.
GCCGCGCCGAACGCCTGGGTCTACCTCGACGCGGGCAACCCCGGCTGGGTCGACGCCTCGACCATGGCGGAACGTCTGAACGCCTCAGGGCTCAGCCTCGCCCGGGGCTTCTCCCTCAACGTCTCGAACTACTTCACCACGGGGGAGAACGTGTCCTACGCCGGCAGCGTCAACCAGGCGCTGGGCCAGCGTTACGGCTACAGCAAGCCGTTCGTCGTGGACACCAGCCGCAACGGCAACGGCTCGAACGGCGAGTGGTGCAACCCCGGCGGCCGCAAGATCGGCACGCCCACCCAGCAGGGAGGCGGCGCCGAGATGCTCCTGTGGATCAAGACCCCGGGAGAGTCCGACGGCAACTGCGGTGTCGGATCGGGCTCCACGGCCGGACAGTTCCTGCCGGAGGTCGCCTACAAGATGATCTACGGCTACTGACACCGGCACCGGGCGGGCCCCGGTCCGCACCCGGCCCGCCCACCCGGACCGACTCCACCTGTTGAACACCGGACTGCCGCAAGGAACCGCCCGTCCCGCGACGAGCGAGGCACCGCGGGACGGGCGCGGCGGAAGGAGCGACAATGCTCACTCGATCACGGAGGCGACTGGCCCGGCTCGCGGTGACGGCCGCGGCGCTGACGCTGGCCGCCACGGTGCCCCACCAGCCGGTGGCCCAGGCCGCGCCCGGCAGCCCGGCCGTCACCCCGCCGCTGGGCTGGAACAGCTGGAACAGCTTCGGCTGCGGCGTCACCGAGGAAACGGTGCGCCAGGCGGCGGACGCCATGGTCAGTTCGGGCATGCGGGACGCGGGCTACGAGTACGTGGTGGTCGACGACTGCTGGTTCGACCCGCAACGTGACGCCCAGGGCAACCTCCGCGCGCACCCGACGAAGTTCCCCAGCGGGATGAAGGCGCTGGGCGACTACATCCACAGCCGCGGCCTGAAGTTCGGCCTCTACCAGGTGCCCACGGAACGCACCTGCGCACAGCGCGTCGGCACGTTCCCCGGCTCGACGGGCAGCATGGGGCACGAGGTGCAGGACGCCCGCACCTTCGCCTCCTGGGGCGTGGACTACCTCAAGTACGACTGGTGCTCGCCCGAGGGCACGCGCGACGAGCAGGTGGCCCGGTTCTCCCTGATGCGCGACGCGCTGCGGGACACCGGCCGGCCCATCGTCTACAGCATCAACCCCAACAGCTTCCACGCGATCACCGGCTCCACGTACGACTGGGGCCAGGTCGCCGACCTGTGGCGCACCACCGAGGACCTGCTGGACATCTGGCAGAACGGCAACGTCAACAGCTACCCGATGGGCGTGGGCAACGTCGTCGACGTCAACGCCCCGCTCGCCGCACAGGCCGGCCCCGGGCACTGGAACGACCCGGACATGCTGGTCGTGGGCCGGCCCGGGCTGTCGCTCACCGAGTCGCGCGCGCACTTCACCCTGTGGTCCCTGATGGCCGCGCCGCTGATGGCGGGCAACGACATCCGCACCATGTCCGCCGACGTCAGCGCGATCCTGCGCAACCAGCGGCTGCTGGCGGTGAACCAGGACCCCCTAGGCGCCGGCGGACGACGGGTACGCGACGACGGCGCCACCGAGGTGTTCGCCAAGCCCCTGTCCGACGGCTCGGTCGCCGTCGGGCTGTTCAACCGCGGCGACAGCACCGCCACCGTCAGTGCCTCGGCCGCGCAGATCGGCCTGTCCGGCGGGTCGTTCACGCTCACCGACCTGTGGACCGGCGCCACGTCGGACACGGGCGGCCAGATCACCGCGAGCGTACCGGCGCACGGCGTGACGGCGTTCCGGGTCACCGGGGGCGCGCCGCTCGCCGCCGAGACCTCCCGGATCCGCGGTACCGGTTCCGGCCGCTGCCTGGACGTGGAGAACTCCGCCACCGCCGCCGGGGCCGCCGTCGTGATCTGGGACTGCCACACCGCCGCCAACCAGCTCTGGACGACGTGGGCAGGCGGCGAGATCCGCGTCTTCGGCGACAAGTGCCTGGACGCCGAGAACCTGGGGACCGCCAACGGCACCCCGGTGATCACCTGGTCCTGCAACGGCCAGGACAACCAGAAGTGGACCCTCGCCGCCGACGGGTCGATCCGCAACGTGCACGCCGGACTGTGCCTGCAGCCGAGCGACGCGGCCACCGCGAACGGCTCGCGGCTGGTCCTGTGGAGCTGCGGCGGCCAGGCCCACCAGCGGTGGACCCGCAGCTGACCCCGACACGACCGACCGTGGAGGCCGACCCCCCATGTCCGACCCACTGCACGCCTGGAGCCGCCGGAGGATGCTCACAGCCGCCTCCGGCCTGACCGCCGCTGCCGCCCTGCCCCTCGCGCACTCCGCACACGCCCGGCCGGCCGCGGCTTCCCCCGCCGTGGGCTCCCACGCCGCGGGGGACGCCGCGCTGGCGACGTACACCAACCCCGTTCTGTGGCAGGACTTCGCGGACATCGACATCATCCGCGTCGGCGACACCTACTACTACTCCGCGTCCACCATGCACTACTCGCCCGGCGCGCCCATCCTGCGCTCCTACGACCTGGTCAACTGGGAGTTCGCCGGCCACTCGGTGCCGGTGCTGGACTTCGGGAGCAAGTACGACCTCGACGGCGGCCGCGGCTACGTCCGCGGCATCTGGGCCTCCTCCCTGGGCTACCGTCCCAGCAACCGCACCTTCTACTGGGTGGGCCAGATCGACTTCGCGCGCACCTACCTCTACACCGCCCCGTCCGTCGAGGGGCCGTGGGCCAGACACGCCTCGCTCGGCAGCGTCTACTTCGACGCGGGGCTGCTGTTCGACGACGACGACACCCCGTACGTGGCCTACGGCAACACCGCGATCCACGTCGCCCAGCTCTCGCCGGACGCGCGCACCCAGGTCCGCTCCCGACAGGTGTTCAGCACCCCGCCGAGCGTCGGCACCCTGGAGGGAGCCCGCTTCTACAAGATCAACGGGAACTACTACATCTTCCTGACCCGGCCCGCCAACGGCCAGTACATCCTGAAGTCCACCTCCGGCCCGTTCGGCCCGTACGAGATGCGGCAGGTGCTCCTCGACCTGCCGGGACCGATCGCCGGCGGCGGAGTGCCGCACCAGGGCGGCCTGGTGAGCACCCCGGACGGCGGGTGGCACTACATGGCCTTCACCGACGCCTACCCCGGCGGCCGGGTCCCGGCGCTCGCCCCGATCACGTGGACCTGGGACGGCTGGCCCGTGCTGCAACTCGTCAACGGTGCCTGGGGGCAGTCGTACACCGCACCGCTTCCCCTGCGCCCCGTCGCGCCGATGACCGGCACGGACACCTTCCCGGGCACCCGGCTCAGCCCGCGGTGGGAGTGGAACCACAACCCCGACACCGGCAGATTCTCCGTCGGCGACGGGCTGACGCTGCGCACCGCGACGGTGACCGCCGACCTGTACTCCGCCCGCAACACCCTCACGCACCGCATCCAGGGACCCGCCTCCACCGCCACCATCGAACTCGACTGCTCCCAGATGGCCGACGGCGACCGGGCGGGGCTCGCCATGCTGCGTGACTCCTCCGCCTGGATCGGCCTCAAGCGCGACGGCGGCACGACGCGCGTGGTGATGGTCGACGGGCTGACCATGGACGGCGACTGGAACACCACCGGCACCGGCACCGAGCGCGCGAGCACGGGCTTCGCGGGTAGCCGGATCTGGCTGCGGGTCCAGGCCGACATCCGGCCCGGGGCCGGGCGGCAGGCCCGGTTCTCCTACAGCACCGACGGCAGCGGCTACAGCCCGCTCGGCCCCGCCTTCACCCTCAACAACGCCTGGCAGTTCTTCATGGGCTACCGCTACGCGATCTTCAACCACGCCACCCGGCAGCTCGGCGGCAGCGTCCGGGTGGCCCGGTTCGACCTGACGGCGCCCTAGCCGGGCGCCGCACGTGCGAAGCCCGGCCGCGGTGCCGCGGTGGTCCGCGCCCGCGGCCGGGCGAGCGGTCGTTCCCGCGCCTCAGCTACGCCGCTCTTCCAGCGCGTTCGCACGATACGTGTGCCCCTGCCGGGCGGCGAACCCGATCAGATCCGGCTCGGTCTGCTCGGGCTGGACCGGGTCGCCGGCGGTCAGGTCGAGGACCTCGTAGCCGCCGCGGAACATCCGGCTGCGGACCTTCACCGCCCCGTCGCGGTCGGGCGTGAGCGAGAGCCGCGTGGCCCGGCCGGCCGTCCATGCGGCGCCGACCGTGTAGCCGCCGCGTCCGCGCAGGCCCTCGACGCTCCCGTCCGGCCAGGCCGGCGGCAGCGCGGGCAGCAGATGGAGTTCGCCGTGGTGGCTGTGCAGCAGCATCTCGGCGATGCCGGACGTCGCGCCGAAGTTGCCGTCGATCTGGAACGGCGGGTGCAGGTCGAACATGTTGGGCGCGAGCCTGTCGGGCGTCACGAGGTCGCGGATCAGGTCGTGTGCCCGGCCGCCCTCCTCCATCCGCGCCCAGTAATTGATCTTCCACGCCAGTGACCAGCCGGTTCCGTCGTCGCCACGCAACTCCAGAGTCCGCCGGGCGGCGTCGAACAGCTCGGGTGTGCCGCGCCTGGTGATCTGGTTGCTCGGGTGCAGGCCGTAGAGGTGCGAGATGTGCCGGTGGAACTGCTCGGTCTCCGTCCAGTCGTGGAGCCACTCCTGGACGTTGCCGCGGGAGCCGATCCGCGTCGGGGCCAGCCGCTCCCGTGCGGCGAGGACCTGTGCGCGGAAGCCGGCGTCCACGCCGAGGACCTCGCCGGCCCGGGCGCAGCCGTCGAACAGGTCGCGCAGGATCTGCATGTCCATGGTGGGGCCGGCGCAGACGGACGCGTTCGGGTGGTGGGCCAGCTCCGGCGAGTTCGACGGGTTGGTGACCAGCCAGCCCCGGTCCGGTTCCTCCACCAGCGTGTCGAGGAAGAACTGCGCGGCGCCCTTCACCGCGGGGTAGTGGGCACGCAGGAAGTCGACGTCGCCGGTGTACCGGTAGTGGTCCCAGACCAGGGTGGCGAGCCATGCCCCGCCGGTCTGCCACATGCCCCAGAACGCCCCGTCCACGACCGAGGTCCCCCGCCACCCGTCGGTGTTGTGGTGGGTGACCCAGCCGCGGGCGCCGTACTGCACCTGTGCCGTGCGGGCGCCGGCGACCGCCAGGTCGTCGATCATGTCGAACACCGGCTCGTAGCACTCGGAGAGGTTCGTCGAGTCGGCCGGCCAGTAGTTCATCGGCAGGTTGGCGTTGAGGGTGTACTTGGAGTCCCACGGCGGGCTCATCAGGTCGTTCCAGATGCCCTGGAGATTGGCCGGCTGGGTGCCGGGCCGCGAGGAGGAGATCAGCAGGTAGCGGCCGTACTGGAAGAGCAGGGAGGAGAACTGCGGGTCGTCGGTGCCGCTGTGCTGCGCGATGCGCACGTCGGTCGGCTGGTCGGCCGCGCCCGTGCGGCCGAGGTCGAGGGTGGTCCGCCGGAACAGCTCCTGGTAGTCGGCCACGTGCCGGCCGCGCAGGTCCTCGTACGTGCGGGCCTGGGCGGCGTCGAGGTGCCTGTGGGCGATGCTCCGGTGGTCGCCGCTCACGTTCCGGTAGTCGACGTAGCTGGTGCCGATGGAGACCAGCAGCGTGACGCTGTCCGCGTCCGACACCCGGAGCGTGCCGCCGGAGCCGGACACCGTGCCTCCCTCGGCGACGGCCCTGGCCAGCGCGAGGAACCGGACCGAGCCGGCGATGCCCTCCATGCTGCCCGAGATGCCTTCCAGCGCGATCGTCGTTCCGTCGGGGCTGGCGGTCGAGGCGCTCTGCGGGCTGGTGAACGCGGCCGTGAACGAGATCGAGCCGGGCGTATCGGCGGTCAGGCGCATGACAATCACCTGGTCCGGTGCGCTGGCGATCACCTCGCGGTGGAACCGCACGCCGTCCGCCGCGTAGGTCACCGCGGTGGTGGCGGTGGTGAGGTCGAGCCACCGTCGGTACCCGGACGCTCCAGCGGCGCCGGGAAGGGTGAGGGTGAGGTCGCCGACAGGCTGGTAGGCCAGCTCTCCGGCCGGCCGGCCGAGCATCGTCCGGTCGATCAGCGCCTGCGCCTGCTCCCACTGGCCGTCGAAGACCAGTTGCCGGATCTGCGGCAGGGCCTCGGCACCCCGCGGGTTGGCGGGATCGTAGGGACCGCCCGCCCAGAGCGTGTCCTCGTTGAGCTGGAGCCGCTCGGTGCCGACGTTCCCGAAGACCATGGCGCCGAGGTGGCCGGCCCCGACCGGCAGCGCACGCAGCCAGTCCGAGCCGGCCGGCTCGTCGTACCACAGCGCCAGGTCGTCGACCGCCCGTACCTCCGGGGGCGCGGCCGAGTCGGCACGGGCGGCGGCCGTCCACGGGACGGGCAGCACGGCGGCTCCCGTGCCCACCGCGCCGAGCCTCATCATCTGCCTGCGCGTCAGTCTCCGCATGCTGATCCTCCACTGGGTCCTGGCAGGGTCCCGGCGGTTCCCTCGGCGCTCAGGTGGCCGGGCGGGCGACGGCGCGGCCGACGGCCCCGGCAGGCGCGGCTCAGTACGGGCGAAAGGCACGGTCAACGCAGCCTCAGCGGGCCTGCGGCCACCTCCGGTACGCCGATGACCTCATCGGGCGTGACACTCCGGAGACATTAAATGTCCGATGACACCCACGCAACCCTTCTCACGAAGACTTCGACCGCGCACAATGAAAATGCCTTGGTTTACCCGCCTGATGCACCGGATGTCCGCGGAGGAAACCGCGCCCCATCGACGGTTCGACCACCCGGACATCAGATGTATTGTGCTGCGCACACCCGGAGGCCGACGCTGGAGGCCGAGCGATGTCACTGACCGACAAGGCGATCAGGCGCATTCGGGAGCTGATCGCTTCGGGCGAGCTGCCGCCGGGCGCGAAGCTGCCGCCGGAGCAGCAACTGGCCGCCGAGCTGGGCCTGTCCCGAGGGCTGATGCGCGAGGCGGTCAAGGCGCTCGTCGTCGCGCGGGTACTGGAGATCCGCAGGGGTGACGGCACGTACGTCACGACCCTGGAGCCGAGGGTGCTGCTCGAAGGGCTGGGCTCCGCGGTCGAACTGCTCCAGGGCGACACCCTGCTGGAGCTGACCGAGGCGCGCCGGCTCCTCGAGCCGGCCGCCGCCGGTCTGGCCGCCACCCGCATCTCGGCCGAGGAACTCGCCGGGGTGGCGGGGCATCTGGACGCCATGCGTGCGGCCAGGGACGACGTCGAACTGCTCAACAAGCACGACGCGGCCTTCCACCAGGCCGTCGCCTCCGCCACCGGCAACCAGACGCTGGCGAGCCTGCTGGAGGGCATCTCCGGCCGGACGGTACGGGCCCGGGTCTGGCGCGGGATGGTCGACGGGGACGTCGCCGGCCGGACACTCGCCCAGCACCAGGACATCTACGACGCACTCGCCGCCGGCGACGCCGCGCTCGCCGAGGCCGCCGCGCTCATCCACGTCAGCACCACCGAGGCGTGGCTCCGCAGACACCTCACGCCGGCCGCGGAGCCCGGCCCTCGATGACCGCCTCTCCCGCCGAAGCCGACGGCGTCGACCTTCGAAAATTTCGACTCTGCTTCCGAATCATTTCAGCGAAGGGGGTTGACGCACCGCCACCCACCCCCTCAGCATCCATGTCTGAGAGTTCGACCATAGTTCGGCATATCGAACACTCGGGGCCTCTTCGGCCTGCGGGACCCCGCAGGCCGTCGCGCACGGCAGCACTCGCACAGCCAGTTCTTTCGTTCCGGTGAGGCTCTCCCGCGCATGTCCGGGATCTCGGACAGTTCGAGGGCACGCGACCGCGTGGTGGGCCCCCGGCTGACCTCCGATGGAGAACCCCCATGCCTCTGTCGAAACACCGCCGACGCACGCGGCCGATACGGACGGCCGCCGCCGTCCTCCTCGGTCTCTCGCTGGCCTGGTTCGCCGTCCCCGCCGAGTCCGCTCCCCTGCGTACGCCCGCATCGGCGACGGACGGACACGCCGCGGCCCAGCAGGAGTTGCCCGACAGCTTCGAGTGGTCGTCCACCGGCCCGCTGATCTCACCTCAGCCGGGCCTCGACTCCGTCGCGGCGAAGGACCCGTCCGTCGTCCAGGACGAGGACGGGACCTGGCACGTCTTCTTCACGAGGGTCGACACCACCGGCGACTGGGGCCTGGCGCACACCGCCTTCGACGACTGGTCCCAGGCCGCCGACGCGAAGCAGACCGACCTGGAGACCGCCTCCGGCGTCGGCTCCGGCTACCGGGCCGCGCCGCACGCCTTCTACTTCGCCCCGAAGGACGAGTGGTACCTGGTCTACCAGACGGGTCTGCCCTCGTTCTCCACCAGCACCGACCCCGACGACCCCACCAGCTGGTCGGCGCCGCGGAACTTCATGGACAGCATGCCCGACATCGTCAGGGAGAACATCGGCGACGGCTACTGGCTGGACTTCTACGTCATCTGCGACGACACCCGCTGCTACCTGTTCTCCGCCGACGACAACGGCCACGTCTACCGGTCGGAGACCACCGTCGCCGAATTCCCCAACGGCTTCGGCAACACCCGGATCGTGCTGTCGGACACCAAGAACAACCTCTTCGAAGGCGGCGCCGTCTACCGCGTCGAAGGCACCGGCACCTACCTGCTGCTCTGGGAGGCCATCGGCAGCGACGGCCGCCGCTGGTACCGCTCCTTCACCTCGCAGAGCCTGAGCGGCCAGTGGCAACCGCTCGCCGACAGCGAGGCCAACCCGTTCGCCCGCAGCAACAACGTCACCTTCGAAGGCGGCAACGCCTGGACACGGGACATCAGCCACGGCGAGCTGATCCGCACGACCCACGACCAGACCATGACCCTGGACCCCTGCGACATCCGGCTCCTCTACCAGGGCATGGACCCGAACGCCGGCGGCGAGTACTCCCAGCTGCCCTGGCGCCTGGCTCTCGCCACCCACACCAACTCCGCCTGCTGAACCCCCCGGGCGGACACCGCAAGGATCCCCCTCCCCCCACACAGGAGTGTCTTCGTATGTCCATGAACAGGCGCACCGCCCTGGGCGCCGCGCTGGGTCTGGGTATCGCCGGAACGACGGGTGCCGCCACCCTGCTCGGCGCCGCACCCGCCGTCGGCAGCCCGACCCGCCGGGCGGTACTCCCCCGGCAGGCACCGACCCAGGACTTCGCCATCGGAGTGCGGCAGTTCAACTGGAGCCGCGGCAACCGCTCGCTCTTCACCAAGATCTTCTACCCGGCCGCCGGGAACCCCGGCGGCAACCCCGTGCCCGACGCCCCGCTCGCCGACGGCGTGTTCCCCGTCGCCCACTGGAACCACGGCGCGTACGGCAACTCCGACTCCTACGCCTCGCAGACGCACGCGATAGCGTCCGCCGGCTTCATCTGCCCCGCCCCCTCGATCAGCGACAACACCAACATCGGCTCCGTGTACGGGGGCGAGTGGTCCAGGGACGTCTCCGAGGTCATCACCCGGACCCTGGCGCTGAACGACTCCGGCAGCCCCTTCGCCGGACACATCGACACCGCGGCCGGCGTCGGCGTCTCCGGCCACTCGATGGGCGGCATGACCGTCCACGGACTGCTGACCAACTGGCCGGACGACCGGATCAGAGCCGCCGTCCCGGTCGCCTGCGTGGACATGGGCAACCCCGCGGGGCTGGACGCCAACGTGCTGTTCATCCACGGCGACCAGGACCCCACCTGCCAGTACAGCCTGGCCCGCCAGGCGTACGCGGAGCTGCCCGCCCCCAAGGCGTTCCTCACCCACGTCGGCGCGGACCACGCCGCGTACCTCAACCCGGGCTTCCCGACCTTCGACCAGACCCAGAACACCCTCGTGGACTGGTTCCGCTGGAGCCTGTACGGCGACACCGCCGCCCGCGACCGCCTCCCCGGAGGCGCCACCGCACCCGGCACCGCCTGGGAAGCCGTCCTCGACTGAACCACCGGGCCCTCAGCACCGCTTCCGGGCAGCGGCCCGACGGCACCTGTCACCCTCCACCGGAAAGCAAGGAGCAGCCATGTCCAGCACCTCACACAAGCGGCCCGCACGCGGCCGGATCTGGTCCGCGGTCGTCGCGGCCGCGACGTCCGCCGGTCTGGCGGCGGCCGGCCTGCTGACGTTCTCCGGCACCGCCCACGCGGCCGACACGCTCCGCGCCGCGGCGGCCGAGAGCGGCCGCTACTACGGCGCCGCCGTGGCCCCCCACCTGCTCGGCGAGAGCGACTACGCGGCCACGCTGAACCGCGAGTTCAACAGCATCGTCGCCGAGAACGTCATGAAGTGGGACGCCACCGAACCCAACCAGGGCCAGTTCACCTTCCAGGGCGGCGACCAGCTCGTCGCCCACGCCCAGAACAACGGCATGTCCGTACGCGGCCACACCCTCGTCTGGCACGCCCAGCAACCCGGCTGGGTGCAGGGACTGACCGGCGACAACCTGCGCCGGGCGATGCTCAACCACATCGACGGAGTCGCCGGCCACTACGCCGGGGACATCGACTCCTGGGACGTGGTCAACGAGGCGTTCGAATGGGACGGCAGCCGCCGCCAGTCCAACCTCCAGCAGCAGATCGGCAACGGCTGGATCGAGGACGCCTTCCGCGCCGCCGACGCCGCCGACCCCGCGGCGAAGCTCTGCTACAACGACTACGGCATCGACGGCGTCAACCCCAAGAGCGACGCCGTCTACCGCATGGTCCAGGACTTCCTCGCCCGCGGCGTGCCCATCGACTGCGTCGGCGTCCAGTCCCACCTCGACTCGAACTCCGACCTCGGCACCTACCGGCAGAACCTGCAGCGCTTCGCCGACCTCGGCGTGGATGTCCAGATCACCGAGCTGGACATCGGCGGCTCCGGCGCCGCCCAGGCCAACGCCTACCGCACGGTCACCGAGGCGTGCATGGCCGTCTCCCGCTGCACCGGCATCACCACCTGGGGCATCACCGACAAGTACTCCTGGCGCGGCCAGGACACACCGCTGCTGTTCGACAGCAACTACCAGAAGAAGCAGGCCTACGGCGCCGTACTGGAGGCGCTGAACAACGCCCCCTGACGCCCGGCGCAGGCCGTCTCTCCAGCCGGGGGCGGGGCACCCGGAGGGCCCTGCCGAGCGCGCGTCGACCGCGCCCCGCCCCGGCACGACCGGAGGCCGAACCGCCCGCCCCCGGACAATCCCCACCAGCCGGCGCCAGGCCGGGCACGTCACCGACCGGAGCGCCGTCGAGACCACCACGGAAGGGAACATTCACATGTCCGAACTTCCGACCCGCCGAGCGCTCATCGGCGGAGCCCTGGGCGTCGCGGCGCTGCCGATCGTGACGGCTCCGGGTGCCTCGGCACTGCCGGTCCCGGGCCCGTCCGCGGCCTCCCGCGAGCCGTACGAGGTCCTCGTCTTCTCCAGGACGGCGGGCTTCCGCCACGACGCGATCGACGAGGGCATCGCGGCGCTGAAGGAACTGGGGGCGGAGAACGACTTCCAGGTGACCGCCACCGAGGACGCCGCCGCGTTCACCGGCGACGGCCTCGCCCGATTCCAAGCGGTCGTCTTCCTGAACACCACCGGCGACGTGCTCGACGCCACCCAGCAGGCGGCGTTCGAACAGTACATCGGGGGCGGCGGCGGGTACGTCGGCGTCCACTCGGCCGCGGACACCGAATACGGCTGGCCCTGGTACGGCGAGCTGGTCGGGGCCTACTTCCAGTCCCACCCGCACATCCAGAACGCCACGGTCGCCGTCGAGGACCGGACCCACGACGCGACCGCCCACCTCGGCGCGACCTGGCGCCGAACGGACGAGTGGTACAACTTCCGGACCAACCCCCGCGCCGGGGCCCGCGTGCTGGCCTCGCTCGACGAGAGCAGCTACAGCGGCGGGACGATGAACGGCGACCACCCCATCGCGTGGTGCAAGGAGTACGCGGGGGGTCGCTCGTTCTACACCGGCGGCGGGCACACGGCCGAGTCGTACGCCCAGGCGGACTTCCGGCGCCACCTGCTGGGCGGCATCCGCTGGGCCGCCGGCACCGCCGGACCCGGCATGTGACGTCCGGCGGGCTCCGGGACACGCGGGGGGCGCCCGGGCCGGGGTGCGTGCGGTATCCGGGCGCTCCGGGGGTGGTGGGAAGGCTGCGGCGCGGGGAGTGGTGGGCCCCCGCGCCGCGGCTGCCTCCGCTTCCGCGGTACGGGAGCATCACCCCGGTCAGGCGGTGAAGCGGTACGTGCCCGCCGCGGCGCGGCGGCCGGCGGCTGAGGAGGCTACGCGGGTCCGCGGTCATCAAAAGCCCCTTTGATACGTTTCAATGAGGGCTGTTCAGTCCCTTGAAAGAAATTCACTCTCTTGACGACAGGCGGCGTCTGGGGGACGTTGTTCGGCGAATCGCGTGCCAGTGCGCCGACCCCGAGGGAGCACCTCCATGCCCCGACGCCTCCGCTTGCGTTCGTCACTCACGTACACCTTCGCCGGTCTCGTCCTGGCGGCCGCGGCCTTCGGCTGCGGAGCACCGGACGACGGCGACTCCTCGTCCGAGAGCGGCACACCGGAGCAGATACCCGACAAGCCCGCGAAGCCCGTGGCGCTCGACATCCTGGACGTCGCCGGGAACCTCCAGCTGACCCAGGGCATGATCGACGAGTTCGTGGACGAGCACCCGGACATCGTCAGCAAGGTGACGTACGACCAGGCCCCGGCCCCCGACCTCGCCGGGAAGGTCAAGGCCCAGCAGGACGCCGGCCGGGTCCAGATCGAACTGGTGCTGACCGGCACCGACGGGCTCGCGGCCGGGCTCGACCAGGACCTGTGGGCCGGCATGGCGGAGCACGAGGACAGGATCGGCAACCCGGACTACCTGGAACCGGCCGCCGACATGGCCGAGTTGGCGCAGGGCAAGGGCGTCGCGCTCGTCTACTACCCGTCCGGGCCACTGCTCCAGTACAACCCCGACGCGGTCGACGACCCGCCGACCACCCCCCAGGAGCTCCTGGACTGGGCGAAGGCCAACCCGAAGCGGTTCCAGTACGCCCAGCCGCCCAACTCCGGGCCCGGCCGCACCTGGCTGATGGGCCTGCCGTACCTGCTCGGCGACAAGGACCCCACCGACCCGGAGAACGGCTGGGCCAAGACCTGGGCGTACCTCAAGGAGCTTGACCGGTACGTCGGCAACTACGCCTCGGGCACCACCGAGACCATGCACAACCTGGCCAAGGGTCAGGTTGACATGATCATGACGACGACCGGCTGGTACATCAACCCGCGCGCGCTCGGCACCGTCCCCAAGGAGATCAAGGCGGGCCACTTCGACGACATGACCTGGGTGACGGACGCCCAGTATGCAGTCGTACCCAAGGGCGTCAGCGCCGACACCATGTCCGCCGTCCTGCAGCTGATCAAGTGGATGCTCACCCCCGAGCAGCAGGCCAAGGCCTACGACGAGGGCTACTTCTACCCGGGCCCCGCCGTGCGGGACGTGCCGCTGTCCATGGCCCCGGAGGAGTCGCAGCAGGTGATCGAGGAGTACGGGGAGCCGGAGTTCGACCGGTGGATCGAGGAGTTCCCCAAGGAGCCCTCGCTCCCCGCCGAGCAGCAGGTCACGGCGTTCGACCTGTGGAACCGCGAAGTCGCGGGCCAGTGAGCGAGGGCTGTCGATGACCCACTTCGGCTCCCTCCGCATGGAGAAGGTGTCCCGGAGCTTCGGCCGCTTCCGGGCGCTCAGGGAACTCGACCTGGAGATCGAGGGGGGCGAGTTCATCGCCCTCCTCGGCCCGTCGGGATGCGGCAAGTCCACCGCCCTCAACTGCCTCGCCGGGCTGCTGCCGCTGACCGGCGGCGCCATCACGGTCGACGGCGAGCGCATCGACAACGTGCCGCCGGAGCGCCGCGGCTTCGGCATGGTCTTCCAGAACTACGCCCTCTTCCCGCACCTGTCCGTGCACGACAACGTCGCCTTCGGACTGAAGATGGCCCGGGTGCCCAAGGCGGAGCGCAACCTCCGGGTGGCGCAGGCGCTGGCCCTCGTGCAGCTCGCCGAGCACGCCCGCAAGCGCCCCGGCCAGCTCTCCGGCGGCCAGCAGCAGCGCGTCGCCATCGCCCGCGCGGTCGTCCTCGAACCCCGGCTGGTGCTCATGGACGAGCCGCTGTCCAACCTCGACGCCGCGCTCCGGCTGGAGATGCGCACCGAGATCCGGCGGCTGCACCAGCGCCTCGGCCTGACCACCGTGTACGTCACGCACGACCAGGAGGAGGCGCTGTCGCTCGCCGACCGCCTGGTGGTGCTGCGCGACGGCACGACCCAGCAGATCGGCACGCCGGAGGAGGTGTACGGCTCCCCCGCCAACCGCTACGTCGCGGGGTTCATGGGCTACCGCAACATGCTCGACGTGACCGTGACGGACGGTGCGGGCGCGGGCGGCGACGGCGGGCGCACGCGGGTGGACCTCGCGGACGGCCGCCTCGCCGGCACCCGCCGCGACGGCGCCCCGGACGCCGCCGACGCCGTCGCCGCGGAGGC
>NZ_BAAAPF010000019.1:0-47921 GCF_039531005.1 Streptomyces synnematoformans | reverse complement strand
CAGGGCCCGCGCCAGGGCGCGCGGCGCCGCGCCGGAACGGTCCGCCAGCGCCGCCACGGCGGCGGCCACCGTGCCCTCGCAACCGCACACGGCCGCCGGCGGCGGCACGGCGGGGGAGTCCTCCGGCGGCAGGGGGCGCGGCTGTCGGCGGTACGCGTCCGGTACGCGGTCCGGCGCGGCGCCGGATGCCGACGCCTGAGCGTAGGCCGGTGCCGGGCCGGTCGCCTGCGGGGTGCCGGATGCCGCTGCCGGGCCGGCGGTGGGTACCGGGCCGGAGGCTTGCGCGGGGCCGGGGGTCGGTACGGGGTCGTGTGTCTGCGGGGAGCCGGATGCCGCTGCCGCGCCGGAGGTTGGCACCGGGCCGGACGGTTGCGCAAGGCCGTAGGCCGGCAGCGGTCCGGTCGCCTGCCGGGTGCCGGGTGCCGCTGCCGGGGCGGCGGTCGGTACCGGGGCGGACGCTTGCGCAAGGTCGTAGGCCGGTGTCGGTCCGGTCGCCTGCGGGGCGCCGGATGCCGCCGCCGGGCCGTTGGCCGGCACCTGGCCGGGGGCCATGACCGGGCCGGGCGGCTGCGCGGAGCCGCCCGTCTCTGGCGTGCCGGACGCCTGCGCCGGACCCGGGAGCGCCTCCCCGGCCGCCGTCGGCCGGCCGGGCACCGGGCCGGTCCGCCGGAGTGCCGGGTGGCGCAACGCCTCCGCGACCACCCCGTGAGCGAACGCCAGCTCCTCGCCGTGCCGTTGCAGCAGCCCCGTCCGTACGGCCTCGTCCGCACTCGCGGCCGGGGCCGCCGCCTGCGCGGCGGTGAACGCCTCCCCGATGCCCGCGCCGGCGACGAGCAGCCGCGCCATCGCGGTCGGCAACCCGTCCACCAGCTTCCGCACGGTGTCGAGCACGGCGTCGGGAAGCTGCTCGCCCAGCACCGCGGCCGTACCGTCCACGAACACCACCCGGCCCGCCGTGACCAGCGCGTCGAACACCCTCGTCAGCAGCCACGGGTTGCCCCCGCAGCGGGCCGCCCAGCCGAGCACGGACGAGTCCGGCTTCGCGCCGAGCAGGCCCGTGCACAGCTCGGCCACCGCCTCGTTGTCCAGCGCGCCGAGGTGGAGCCGCACCGCCGCGCCGTCGATCAGCCGGTCGACGGCGTGCTGGGTGAGCGACCGCGTCGGCACCGGCCTGCGGGTGAGCAGCCACAGCACCGGGGACCCGGCGAGCGACTGCACCAGCCCGCGCAGCGCCAGCCCGCCCATGTCGTCGACCCGGTGCACGTCGTCCAGGAGGACCACGAGCGGATGCCGGCGCGCCGCGGTCTCCACCAGCTCGCCGACCCGGTCCATCAGCCGGAAGGGGTTGCCGTCCGGCCGGACCAGGTCGTCCACGTCCGTCGCCAGCACCCGGCGCAGGTAGTTCGTCAACAGGTCTACGGGCAACGGCCGTCCCCCACCGGCTACGCCCTCACTGGCGGGGGTACCCCTATTCCCGCCGGCGCGTCCCCCGACCACGGTCAGGCCGCGCTCGGCGCCCTCCCGGGCGGTCGCCCGCAGCAGCCGGCTGCGGCCGATGCCCAGCGGGCCCTCGACGACGACGCAGCCGCCGCGGCCCTGCGCCGCGGCGTCCAGATGCCCGCCCAGCACGGACAGCGTGCCCGCACGCCCTACGAGTGGTGCCATGATCGCCCCCGCGTTGCCGTGGAGAATTCTCGAACACGTGCCATGAGCCCTGCCGTTAATGGTCATCGAGCGGCAATGGCCGGTCAATGAAAGCGGTCGCGACAACTCGGGTAGCCGCCACTACTCGGCCGGGTAGTAGGCAGGGCCGGGCGGCGGGATTACTTTTTTACGTACCCGATAAACCGTGCATTCGCAGCAGCCCCCGACACGTACCGCAACACATTCCTCGCCGAACAAGGGGTTTCGCATGTCCGCAACCGCCGAGATGGACGAGCTGTACGCAGTCATCGAGCAGTCGGCCCGGACGCTGGGCGTGCCGTGCGCGCCCGAGAAGGTCCGCCCCGTCCTGGCCGCGTACGAGGACGCCTTCGGACACGCCGCGACCGTCGTCGCCTTCCGGGTGGCGACCAGCATCCGGCACGCGGGGGAGCTGGACTGCCGCTTCACCACGCACCCGGACGAGCGCGACCCGTACGCCACCGCGCTCGCGGCCGGCCTCGCCGGGCGGACGGACCATCCCGTCGGTGCGGTGCTCGCACAGCTGCAGGGGCGCTGCCACGTCGACAGCCACGGCATCGACTTCGGCGTCGTCGGCGGCTTCAAGAAGGTCTACGCCTTCTTCACCCCCGACGACCTGCAGGAGGTCGCGAAGTTCGCCGACCTGCCGGCCATGCCCCGCGCCCTCGCCGAGCACACCGGCTTCTTCGCCCGCCACGGTCTCGCCGACCGCGTGGGCGTCGTCGGCGTCGACTACGGCCACCGCACCCTCAACGTCTACTTCAACGACGTGCCCGCGCAGCTCTTCGAGCCCGGTACCATCACCGCGACGCTCCGCGAGCTGGGGATGGCGCGGCCGAGCGAGCAGATGCTGAAGCTCGGCCGCGAGGCGTTCGGCCTGTACGTCACGCTCGGCTGGGACTCGCCGCGGATCGAGCGGATCTGCTACGCCGTGACCACCGCGGACCTGGCCGCGCTGCCGGTGCCGGTGGAGCCGGAGATCGAGCGGTTCGTCCGCGGCGTCCCCGCCGACGACGGCGACCGCAAGTTCGTCTACGGCGTCGCGGTGGCGCCCGAGGGCGAGTACTACAAGCTCGAATCGCACTACCGCTGGAAGCCCGGCACGATGGACTTCATCTGACGGACCGCGTCCGGCGGGCTCTCCTCACCGGCCGCGCGGGGTCACCAGCCCGGACTCGTAGGCGATGACCACCAGCTGGGCGCGGTCGCGCGCGTGCAGCTTGAACATGGCCCGGTTGATGTGGGTCTTCGCGGTCAGCGGGCTGATCACCATGCGGCCGGCGATCTGGTCGTTGGACAGCCCCTGCGCGGCCAGCGCCACCGCCTCGCGCTCGCGGTTGGTCAGCTCCTCCAGACCGCTGACTGCCGACGGGTCGAGCGGCGGCTGCGACACGTACTTGTTGATCAGCCTGCGGGTGATCGACGGCGCCAGCAGCGCGTCGCCGCGCGCGGCGACGCGCACCGCGTGCAGCAGGTCCTCCGGCAGGATGTCCTTGACCAGGAACCCGGCGGCGCCGGCGCGCAGCGCGTTGAACACGTTCTCGTCCAGGCCGTAGTTGGTCAGGATCACCACGTGGATGTGGGTCAGCGCCGGGTCCGCGGCGATGTGCCGCGTCGTCTCGATGCCGTCCATCACCGGCATCGACAGGTCCACGAGCGCGAGGTCCGGCAGGTGCTCCCGGGCCAGGGCCAGCCCTTCTTTGCCGTCGCCCGCCTCGGCCACGACCTCGATGTCGTCCTCGGCGTCGAGCAGCGCGCGGAACCCGCTGCGCAGCAGCGGCTGGTCGTCGAGCATCAGCACACGGATCACGGGATCCTCGCCACCGGGAGTTCGGCCTGGACGGTGAAGCCGCCCTCGGTGCGCGGCTCCGCGCGGAGGCTGCCGCCGAGTGCGGTGACGCGCTCGCGCATCCCCAGCAGGCCGACGCCGGGCTTGGCCGCCGCGCCGGGCAGGGCCTTCCCGTTGTCGTCGATGCGGATGCCGAGGGCGCCGGGGAGGTAGGAGATGCGGATCGACGCGGTGGAGGCCGCGGCGTGCCGGGCGGTGTTGGTGAGCGACTCCTGCACGATCCGGTAGGCGGTGCGGTCCACCGCCTCGGGCACGTCGTGGCGCTGCCCCTCGATCGTCAGCGTCGTGTGCAGCCCTATGCCGTGGGTCCGCTCCACCAGCTCGGGCACGTGGTCGAGCCCGTGCGCCGGGGCGTCCTCGCCCTCGTCGCGCAGCGTCTCCAGCGTCGCCCGCAGCTCCCGGGTGGCCTCCCGGCCGGCCTCCTGGATCGCGAGCAGCGACTCGGGGACGTCCTGGCCGCGCTTGCGGGCCAGATGGACGGCGACCTCGGACTGCACCTTGATGATCGAGATCTGGTGGGTGAGCGAGTCGTGCAGCTCCCGCGCTATGTGCAGCCGTTCCTCGCTGGCGCGCAGCCGCGCGGTCTCCTCGCGGGTGCGCTCGGCCTCGTCCGCCCGCCGCTCGGCCTGCCGCAGCGCCTCGCCGGCGGCGCCGGCGGCGATCAGCCAGGCCAGTTCGAGCACGCCGCGGGCCTGCGCGAAGGCGTCCGCGGGGCCGTCGGGGGAGGCCATCACGGCGTACGGGAGGGTGAGCACCAGCACCACGCTCACGCCGACCGCGACGATCCGGTGCCCGGAGCGTACGGCGGCGTAGACGGCGAACAGGTAGGCGACGGCGGGCACGTCGAAGCCGGCGGCGTTGTAGCCGACGACGCACAGCCCCGTCACGGCGAGGATCGGGACGGGGGCCCGCGCGCTGCCGGCCAGCGCCAGGCCGCTGGTCACCAGCAGCCCGTAGCCGAGCAGGTCGAGACCCGAGGCGGTGTGCTCCCCGGCCAGGCCGGTGATCAGCAGCACGGCCGCCACGCAGACAGCGATCACCAAAGTCTTGACCCGGGCCCAGACCTGGGACAGCCGTGTGCTCATACGAGCACCATAACGGCAGTCCCGGGTATCCGAGTACCACTTGCGGAGGAGTATCCGACTACCGCGCCCACAGTAGTCCGGCCGCGACTACGGTGGCCGCGGCGCTCCCGGGGAATTGCGGGGCCGGAATTCCGAACGGCCCGGCGCCCCATCGCGTGTTCGCGGTAACGCCCGCCGCGATGGCGTGTCCCACTGAATTCGGCCCACTACCCGGGCGAGTAGTGGGCCGGGCAGAAAGCCGCGCCTACTGTCGAGCCGTAGCTGGTCGACGAAGGCGGTGAAACGACTGTGGCTGTGCTCGTCCAGAAATACGGCGGTACCTCGTTGCAGACGCTCGACCGCGTGCGTCGCGCCGCCCTGCGTATCGAGGCGGCGTGGCGGCGCAGCCCGTCGGTGGCCGTGGTCGTCTCCGCCCGCGGCGGCCGGACCGACGAACTGCTGCGGCTGGCGGCCGACGTCGGCGCCAGCGGGCAGTCCCGGGAGCTGGACCAGCTGCTGGCCGTCGGCGAGGGGGAGTCGGCGGCGCTGATGGCCCTGACGCTGAACGCCATGGGCGTGCCGGCGGTCTCGTTCACCGGCCGGCAGGCGGGCATCCGCACCACCGACCGGCACGGCGACGCCCTCGTCTCGGGCATCGGCGCCGAGCGGGTGCGGGCCGCGCTGGCCGCCGGGCAGGTGGCCGTGGTCACCGGGTTCCAGGGCGTCGACCGCGCCGGGGACGTCGCCACCCTCGGCCGCGGCGGCTCCGACACCAGCGCCGTGGCGCTCGCGGCGCGGCTGCGCGCGGCGACCTGCGAGATCTACACCGACGTGGACGGCGTGTTCACCGCCGACCCCCGCGTGCTGCCCGCCGCCCGCTGCCTGCCGTGGGTCGACCCCGGCGTGATGGCGGAGATGGCGTTCGCGGGCGCCCGCGTCCTGCACACCCGCTGCATCGAGCTGGCCGCCATGGAAGGGGTCGAAGTGCGCGTGAGGAACGTGTCGTCGCAGGCACCGGGTACGACGGTCGCCGAGCGGCAGGACGACCGCCCGCTGGAGACCCGGCGGGCGGTCGTGGCGGTGACCCACGACACCGACGTCGCGCGGGTGCTCGTGCACTGCCGGGACAGCCGCCGGGACCTCGCTCCCGACGTGTTCGACGTGATGGCCGCCCGGGGGACCGTGGTCGACCTGGTGGCCAGGTCGGGACCGTACGAGAACGAGTTCCGCATGGGCTTCACGATCCGCCGCAGCGAGGCGGACCGGGTCCGCGAGGCGCTGCACGAGGTCGCGGCCTCCTTCGGCGGCGGCGTGCACTTCGACACGGACGTCGGCAAGGTCTCCGTGGTCGGCATGGGCCTGCTCAGCCGCCCGGAGTACGCCGCGCGGCTGATGGGGGCGCTGGCCGCCGCCGGGATCCCGACGAGCTGGATCTCCACCTCCCAGATGCGGCTGTCCGTGATCGTGCCGCGGGAGCGCACGGCCGACGCGGTGGAGACCCTGCACCGCGAGTTCTCGCTCGCGGCGGCGCCGCCCGGCGACGCCGTGCCGCCGGCCCCCGGCCGCTCCGCCACCGTTTGAGAGAGGCAGGACACAAGTGGCTGTACTCAACGCTTCGTTCGGCCGCGGGCTGCGCCTGCGACGCCTCTTCCGGGAGGGCGACGGGCGGCTGCTCGTCGTCCCCCTCGACCACTCGGTCACCGACGGGCCGCTGCGCCCCGGCGAGCTGGACCCGCTGCTGGGCGAGCTGGCCGGCACCGGCGTCGACGCCGTCGTCCTGCACAAGGGCACGCTGCGCCACGTTGACCACGGCTGGTTCGGCGGCATGTCGCTGATCCTGCACCTGAACGCGAGCACCCGGCACGCCCCGGACCCGGACGCCAAGTACCTGGTGGCGCACGTCGAGGAGGCGGTGCGGGCGGGTGCCGACGCCGTCAGCGTGCACGTCAACCTGGGCTCCCGCCAGGAGGCCCGGCAGGTGGCCGACCTGGCCGCCGTGGCCGGGGAGTGCGACCGCTGGAACGTGCCGCTGCTGGCCATGGTCTACGCCCGCGGGCCGGGGATCGCGGACTCGCACGCGGCCGAACTGGTGGCGCACGCCGCGCTGCTCGCCGCCGACCTCGGCGCCGACGTCGTCAAGACCGACTACGCGGGCACCCCCGAGGAGATGGCCGACGTCGTACGGGCCTGCCCCATCCCCGTGATCGTCGCCGGCGGTCCGCGTGCGGCCGACCCCGAGGCCGTGCTGTCGTTCGTCTCCGACGCGCTGCGCGGCGGCGCGGCCGGGGTGGCGATGGGCCGCAACGTCTTCCAGGCCGAGAAGCCCGGGCGCACGGCCGCGGCGATCGCCCGGCTGGTCCACCCGCCCGGGCACCCCCCGGGCCGAAATGGGGGCACCCCCGCCAATGAGGGCGTAGCCGGTGGGGGAGGGGGCACCGCCAACGGGGGTGTGGCCGGTGGGGGAGACCGGCTCGCCCTCACCTCGTGACGCCCGTTCCGCCACGACCCCGTCCCTACCGTCATCCGCTCTGAGGAGTGATCCGTGAAGCTGTGCTGGCTGGACATCCGAAACGCTGACGGGGCCAAGGAGGCCATCGTCGAAGAAGCCATCCACCAGCGGGTCGACGCCATCGTGGCCGCCGACCCGGCCGACCTGGCGCCGCTGCCCCCGACGGTGAAGAAAGTGCTCTTCCCGCAGGGCCGGCCGCTGCCGGAGCAGCTGGAGCCCGCCGACCTCGTCATCGTCGACCCCGTCCGGCACGGCGACCCGGCCGAGCTGGCGCTCGCGCACGCCGGCGTGGAGTTCGGCCGCTACGTCGAGATCACCGACGCCGACAGCCTGGACGACGCCTGCCGCGCCGCCCGCTACGACCGGTGGAGCCTGCTGGACTTCCGCGACCCCACCAAGATCCCGCTGGAGATCGTGCTCGCCGCCGCGGCCGGCGCCGACGGCAGCATCGTCACCCGGGTCGCCGACGTGGAGGAGGCGGAGATCGTCTTCGGCGTCCTCGAACACGGCTCGGACGGCGTGATGCTCGCCCCCCGGGCACCCGGCGAGGCCACGGACCTGCGGGCCGCCGCGGTCAGCCGCGCCGCGGACCTGTCGCTGGTGGAGCTGGAGGTCACCGGCATCCGCCGGGTCGGCATGGGCGAGCGGGCGTGCGTGGACACGTGCACCAACTTCGGCCTGGACGAGGGCATCCTCGTCGGCTCGCACTCCACCGGCATGATCCTGTGCTGCAGCGAGACCCACCCGCTGCCGTACATGCCGACCCGCCCGTTCCGCGTCAACGCCGGCGCGCTGCACTCGTACACGCTCTCCGCCGAGGGCCGCACCAACTACCTCAGCGAGCTGACCTCCGGTGGCAAGGTGCTCGCCGTCGACTCCGCGGGCAAGTCCCGTGTCGTCACCGTGGGCCGGGTCAAGATCGAGACCCGGCCGCTGCTCGCGATCGACGCGGTCGCGCCGTCCGGGGTGACGGTCAACCTCATCGTCCAGGACGACTGGCACGTACGGGTCCTCGGGCCCGGTGGCGAGGTGCTCAACGTCACGGACCTGAAGGCCGGGACGAAGGTCCTCGGCTACCTGCCCGTCGAGCAGCGGCACGTCGGCTACCCCATCGACGAGTTCTGCATCGAGAAGTGAGCGGTGGCCCGATGACCGCGCCGACCGCGCCGACCATGCCGACCGCGCAGCCCGTGCTGGACTTCCACGTGCGCCTCGCGCCCCGGCCCGGCGCCGCCGGACGGCTGCTCGCGGCGATGGACGAGCACGGCCTGACGCGCGCGGTGGTGTGCGCGGGCGGCACGGTCGACCTCGACACCCTCGCCCGGCAGCTCGTCGAGGGCGGGCACGTCGAGACCGACGCCGACAACGACGCCGTGCTGGCGGCCTGTTCGGGTCCGGACGGCAAGGGGCGGCTGGTGCCGTTCTGGTTCGCCAACCCGCACCGCCCGCCCGGGGTGTACCGCGAGCGGGCCGCGGAGTTCCGCGGCCTGGAGGTCTCGCCGGCGGTGCACGGCGTCGCGCTGACCGACCCGCGCGTCGCCGCGCTCGTCGAGGTGGCCGCGGACTTCGGCCACCCCGTCTACACCGTGTGCCTCGACCGCCCCGGCGCGGGCGTGGCCGACCTCGTCGCCCTGGCCCGCCGGTTCCCCCGGACGGACTTCGTGCTCGGGCACAGCGGCATCGGCAACATCGACTTCCACGCCCTCGCACTGATCCGCGACGAGCCCCGCATCCGGCTGGAGACCTCCGGGGGCTACACCTGCGTGGCCGAGGCGGCGATCGACCGCCTCGGCGCCGCGCGGGTGGTGTTCGGCACCGAGTTCCCGCTGCAGCACCCGGCCGTGGAGCTCGCCAAGTTCGCCGCGATCGGCACTCCGCCCGAGCAGTGGCGGCAGATCGCCTGGGAGAACGCCCACCGACTACTGGGGGAGGAGAAACCGTGACCGACGCCACGTCGGCCCTGCCGCACATCGGCCAGTGGAACGGCCCCGAGGAGCTGCGCGGCCTGCAGGAGAAGCAACTCCCGCAGACCGTCGCCTGGGCCGCCCGCTCGCCCTTCTACCGGCACCGGCTGACCACGTCTGCCGCCCTGCCCACGACCCCCGCCGACCTCGCCGGCCTGCCGCTGACGACCAAGCAGGACCTGCGGGACAACTACCCGTTCGGCATGCTCGGCGTCCCGCGGGAACGCCTGGCCACCTACCACGAGTCCAGCGGCACCGCGGGCCGCCCCACGCCCTCGTACTACACCCAGGAGGACTGGCTCGACCTCGCCGAGCGCTTCGCCCGCAAGTGGATCGGCATCTCCGCCGCGGACGTCTTCCTGGTCCGCACCCCGTACGCGCTGCTCCTCACCGGCCACCTCGCGCACGCCGCCGCCCGGCTGCACGGCGCCACCGTCGTGCCCGGCGACAACCGGTCGCTGGCCATGCCGTACGCGCGCGTGGTGCGCACCCTGCACGACCTCGGCGTCACCCTCACCTGGTCGGTGCCGACCGAGTGCCTCATCTGGGCCGCCGCGGCCACCGCCGCAGGACACCGCCCCGGGGCCGACTTCCCCGCGCTGCGCGCGCTGTTCGTCGGCGGCGAGCCGCTGACGACCGCGCGCCGCCAGCGGATCAGCCGGCTGTGGGGCGTGCCGGTCATCGAGGAGTACGGGTCCACGGAGACCGGCAGCCTCGCCGGGGAGTGCGCGTACGGGCGGATGCACCTGTGGGCCGACCGGGCGCTGTTCGAGGTGTACGACCCGCAGACCGGGAACGTCGCCGCGGAGGGGTCGGGGCAGCTGGTCGTCACCCCGCTGTACCGCGAGGCCATGCCGCTGCTGCGCTACAACCTGGAGGACGACGTCGAGGTCGCCTACGACGACTGCGACTGCGGCTGGCAGCTGCCCACGGTCCGGGTGCTGGGCCGGGCGGCGTTCGGCCACCGCGTCGGCGACGCGCAGGTCACCCAGCACCGGCTGGAGGAGGTCGTCTTCTCCCTCCCCGACGCCTACCAGGTGTACTTCTGGCGCGCCCGCGCCGAGCCGGTGTCGCTGCGCGTCGAGGTCGAGGTCCCCCCGGAGCACCGCGCGGACGCCGAGGCGGCGCTCGCCGCGGGCGTACGCGCCGAGTTCGGCGTCGACGCCGACGTCACCGGGCTGCCGCCGGGGGCCCTGGTCCCGCGCGACGCGCTCACGAACATGCCCGACGTGGTCAAGCCGCGCAGCCTGTTCGGCCCCGACGAGGACTGGAGCAAAGCGCTCCTCTACTACTGAGGAGGAAGGCATGTCGCAGATGAGGGTCGCCGTCGTCGGCGCCGGGATCGCCGGCCTCGCCTTCGCCGCCGCCCTGCGGCGCGGCGGGGCGGACTGCCACGTCTACGAGCAGGCGGAGAAGCTGGCCGAGGTCGGGGCGGGGGTGCAGGTGGCGCCCAACGCGACCCGGCTGCTCCACCGCCTCGGTCTGCGCGGCCGGCTGCGCGGTGCCGCCGTCGCGCCGGAGGCGATCGAGATGCGGCGCTGGGACGACGGCCTGATGCTGCAGCACACCCCGCTGGGCGACAGGTGCCTGCGCCGCTTCGGGGCCCCGTACTACACCGTGCACCGGGCGGACCTGCACGCCGCGCTGCTGTCGCAGCTGCCGCCGGACCGGCTGCACCTCGGCGCCCGCCTCGTCGCCGTCACCCAGGACGAGGGGGAGGCCCGGCTGCACCTGGCCGACGGGCGGACCGTCGCCGCGGACGTGGCGGTGGGCGCGGACGGCATCCACTCGGCGGTCCGCGAGTGGTTCGTGGCCGACTGGCCGCGCTACTCCGGGCAGACGATCTACCGCGGCCTGGTGCCCGTCGAGCGGGTGCCGCACCTGCCGGCCGAGCCGCGGGTGCGGCTGTGGTTCGGACCGGACCAGCACTGCGTGTGCTACCCGGTCTCCGGCGGCCGGCTGCTGAGCTTTGGCGCCACCGTGCCCGCGGCCTCCTGGGAGGTGGAGTCCTGGTCGGCCCGGGGCGACGTCCTCGGGCTGCAGGCGGCGTACAAGGGCTGGCACGAGGACGTCACGCGGCTGCTCGACGCGGCGCAGACGGTGAGCAGGTGGGCCCTGCACGACCGCGACAGCATCGAACGGCTCAGCTGGGGCCGGGTGGCCGTCATCGGGGACGCCGCCCACCCGATGCTCCCGTTCCAGGCGCAGGGAGCGAACCAGGCGATCGAGGACGCCGTCGTCCTCGCGCGCTGCCTCGCCGGGGCCGGCGCGGACGCCGGCCGGGACCGGCTGCGCGCGGCGCTGCACCGCTACGAGCGCATCCGCCTGCCCCGCACCACCCGGATCCAGCGCCAGTCCCGCGCCAACGCCGACACCTTCCACCTGGCCGACGGCGCCGCGCAGCGGCGCCGCGACGCCGGCGCCCTGGCCGGGCCGGGGCTGGACCGGCACCAGTGGCTGTTCGGGTACGACGCCGAGCAGGCAGTCGCCACGACCAGCAGGAGTTCATGATGGAACTGACCGGAATCGAGTCGACCGTCGCCCTGGTCACCGGCGCGGCCCAGGGCATCGGCGCCGCGGTGGCCAGGACCCTGGCCGACGCCGGAGCGCACGTCGCCGCCGCCGACCGCAACCCGGAGAAGCTCGCCACGGTCGTCGCCAAGCTGGAGGCGGACGGCACGCCGGCGCGCGGGTACGCCGTCGACGTGTGCGACAGCGCGGCGGTCGACGCGGCCGTCGCGCGCGTCGAGGAGGAGCTGGGGCCGGTCGGCATCCTCGTCAACGCCGCCGGCGTGATGCACACCGGCCGCGTGGTCGAGCTGCGGGACCGGCAGTGGGCCGAGACCCTCGCGGTGAACGCCGGCGGCGTGTTCCACGTCTCGCGCGCGGTGGCGCGGCGCATGGTGCGCCGCGGGCGCGGCGCGATCGTGACCGTGGCGTCGAACGCCGCCGGCGTGCCGCGTACGGAGATGGCCGCGTACGCCGCCTCCAAGGCCGCCTCCGCCCAGTTCACCCGCTGTCTGGGCCTGGAGCTGGCCGACCACGGCATCCGCTGCAACGTCGTCTCGCCCGGCTCGACGGACACCCCCATGCTGCGCGCCATGCACGTCGGCGACCCGGAGCTGCGGGAGGTGGTCGAGGGCATGCCCGCGGAATACCGGGTGGGCATCCCGCTGCACAAGCTCGCCCAGCCGCGGGACGTGGCGGAGGCCGTCGCCTACCTGGTGTCCGACCAGGCGGGCCACGTCACCATGCACGACCTCTACGTCGACGGCGGCGCCTCCCTGCACGTATGACGCCGCCGGCCCCCGGGCCTCCGGGCCCTTGAGGAAGGGAAACACCACCGTGTCGGAACGCACTCACGTCGTCGTGGTCGGCGGAACGTCGGGGATCGGGCGGCACTTCGCCCAGACCTGCGCGGACCGCGGCAGCGACGTCGTCATCACCGGCCGCGCCGAGGGCCGCACCAAGGCCGCCGCCGACGAGATCGGCGGCCGGACCCGCGCGGTCGCGCTGGACCTGGCCGACACCGCGGGCGTCGCCGCCGCGCTGGCCGGCGTCGAGCGCGTCGACCACCTGGTGCTCACGGCGCTCGACCGGGACTTCAACACCGTGCGCGACTACCGCCCGGACGACGCCGCCCGGCTGCTGACCGTGAAGCTCGTCGGCTACACCGCGGTCTTGCACGCGCTCGCCCCGAAGATGTCCGGGCACGGGGCCGTCGTCCTGCTCGGCGGCCTGGCCAGCCACCGCCCGTACCCCGGGTCGACCACGGTGACCACCGCCAACGGGGGGATCGGCGCGCTGGTGCGGACCCTGGCGGTCGAGCTGTCGCCGGTCCGCGTCAACGCCCTGCACCCGAGCATCGTCGCCGACACCCCGTTCTGGAGCGACAAGCCGGCCGCGCGGGCGGCGGCGGAGGAGAAGGCCCTGACCAAACGGCCGGTGACGATGCGGGACTGTACCCACGCGATCTCGTTCCTGCTGGAGAACCGCGCCATCAACGGCGTCAACCTCAACATCGACGGCGGCGACGTCCTCATCTGACCGCGCGGCACCGCCCCCTCGCATCCGTGCCCTTCCGGCCGTGCCGCCACGGAGAGGGAAAGCGCCGGGCCACGTGAATCCCGGGGCGGTCACGCCAATCCCCCGCCGCGCCCCGAGATCGCGCGAATGGGTCATGTCCACGCCGAGGCGATCCCCCAACACTGCAGTGATGACCGCACGTCCGGACGTCCTCGTCCCGACGTCCCTGCCAAGGAGGTGTCATGAGTTCGACGGACTCGTCGGCGGACGGCGACCGCTACGTCGCCGTGCACGGCAGCGCCGGGTTCAAGTCCCTGCAGCGCCAGACGAATTCCTTCCTCATCCGGGCGAGCGTGCTGTTCTTCGGCTGGTGGTTCGCCGGGACGGCGCTGGCCGCCTTCGCCCCCGGCTTCTTCCGGCAGGAGATAGGCGGCCCCGTCAACGTCGGCCTGCTGTTCATGTTCCTGACGTTCGCCGTCGTCGTGACGGTCTGCGCGACGTACCTGCGCTACGCCGCCAACCGGCTTGACCCCTTGACCGACCAGGTCCGGGCGGAACTGGAAGGAGAGCCGCGATGAGCACGACCCTCGCCGACCCGCCGCCGCCCATCGACAACACCTGGGCGGTGCCCGAGATCGCGATACCCGCGACGATAGCGGCCGCCGTCGCCGTGTACTTCGTCGTCAAGGCGGTGCGCGACAGCGTGCGCACCTCCGACGACTTCCTCGTCGCCGGCCGCCGGATCGGGCCCGTGCAGAACGCCGTCGCGCTGGCGTCCGCACCGCTCATGTACTCCACCCTGTTCATCATCACCGGGCACATCGCGCTCAACGGCTACGACGCCGCGATGCTGCTGACCGCGTTCACGACCTCGATGGTGCTCGGGGTGCTGCTCTTCGCCTCGCCCGTGCGCAACCTCGGCGGATACACGCTCGGCGACATCTTCGCGATGCGCGCCGAGGAACGTCAGGCGCGCAAGGCCGCGGCGGTCGTCACACTGCTGATCTACGGGATGTTCACGATCATCAGCCTCGCGGCGATCGCCTTCATCTTCAACCGCTGGTTCGGCCTGGACAACGTCGCGGGACTGGGCCTCTCGGTCCTCGTCGTCGGCCTCGTCACCGTCTTCTACGCGTACACGGCCGGCATGGCGGGCGTCACCCGGCTGCTGGTGTTCAAGGCGATCCTCACGCTCACCGTCGTGCTGGTGCTGACGCTCCTGGTGCTCGCGGAGTTCAACCTGAACGTCTTCGACATCCTCGACAAGGCCGAGCAGAACCGCAAGGACGTCCCCGCCGGCTACGACCTGCTCGGCCCGGGACGCGAGTTCGGCGAGGGCCAGCACCGGCTGGTCCACCTCTCCAAGCTCTTCTGCGTCGCCGTCGGCGTGGCCGCCATCCCGTTCCTGTTCCTGCGCAACTTCGCCACGACCAGCGGCCGGGACGCCCGCCGCTCCGCCGGCTGGGCGTCGATGATCGTCGTCGGCGTCTACCTGTGCATGGCGATCGTCGGCTTCGCCTCCGTGGCGGTCCTCGGCTCCGAGCGGATCGGCGTGATCAAGGCCCACCGCGACATCAGCCTGCCCAAGCTCGTGGACGAGCTGGGCGGACCGGTGATGATCGGCGTGCTCGCGCCGATCGCCCTGCTGACGATCGTCGGCGTCTACGCCGCCCTGCTCATCAACGCGGTCACCTGCGTCACCAAGGACCTCAACGTCGTACGCGGCCGCAAGCCGGACCCGGCCGGCGAACTGCGGGACATCCGGCGCAACACCCTGCGGATCGGCATCGCCTCGGTGCTCGTCGGCGTCGCGATGCTGCCGGTGCGCACCCACATCTTCATCCCGACCTCGATCGACCTGGCCGGCACCGCGGTACTCCCGGCCGTCGTCTACGCCCTGTTCTGGCGCCGGTTCAACACCGCCGGGCTGAAGTGGATCGTCTACGGCGGCACCGCGCTCCTGATGTTCCTGGTGGTGTTCTCCAACGGGGTCTCGGGGCCGGACGACGCGATCCTCGCCGGCGCCAACTTCAAGTTCATCGACATCGAACCCGGGCTGATCACCATCCCGGCCGGCTTCCTGCTCGGCTACTTCGGCTCCCTCAGCAGCAAGGAGCGCGACGACAAGGCCTTCGCCGAGATGCAGGTCCGGGCCCTGACCGGCGGCCGCGCGCCCGCGGCGGCCCGCACGGGCGCGGACGGCGACGACAGGCCCCGTACGCCCAGCGAAGCCCGCTGAAGACAACCGCAGACTGCGACGGGGTGTGGGGCGGCCGGGTGCCGCCCCACACCCCTGAGGGGAGGCAACCGTGGAACCCGCACCCGTACTCGTCGTGGGCGCCGGCCCGGTCGGCATGGCGACCGCGCTGGCGCTCGCCCGCCAGGGCGTCCGGTGCATACTCGCCGACCAGAGCTCCGAGACCTCCGCGCACCCCAAACTCGACTTCGTCAACGCCCGCAGCATGGAGTTCCTCAGGCAGCTCGGCGTCGCCGACGACGTCCGCGCCGCCGGCGTCGCGCCCGGGCACCCGGCCGACGTCGTCTGGTCCACCGGGCTCGCCGGCACGCCGATCACCACCTGGGCGCTGCCCTCCGTCGACGAGGAGCGGCGCCGCTTCGCCGCGCACAACGACGGCACCGGCTCCGCCGAGCCCGGCCAGCGGATATCCCAGACGGAGCTGGAGCCGGTGCTGCGCGCCCACTGCCGGCGCCACCACCGCGTCGACCTGCGCACCGGCCTGCGGTTCGACTCCCTCACCCAGGACGACCAGGGCGTGACCAGCCACCTGGTGGACGTCCTGACCGGCGACCGGATCCGGCTGCGGTCCCGGTACGTGATCGGCTGCGACGGCGCGTCGAGCCGCGTCCGCGCCGTCCTCGGCATCGGCGAGGACACCTTCGGCGTCCCCGGGCTGCCCGGCGCGTTCATGGTGCACTTCAAGAGCCGCGACCGCGGCTCCCTGCACCGGCACGGCCCGTTCTGGCACTACTTCGCCTTCCGCTACGTCCTCATCGCCCAGGACGAGGTCGACACCTGGACCGCGCACGTCAACGGCGTGCGCCCGGACGAGTTCGACACCCCGCCCACCGACCCCGCGGGCTTCCTGCTGGACGTCCTGGGCACCGGGCTGAAGATCGAGAAGGTGCTGCTGACCTCCCGCTGGCGCCCCGGCTTCATGCTCGCCGACCGCTACCGCGCCGGCCGCGTCCTGCTCGCCGGCGACGCCGCGCACCGCATGTTCCCGACCGGCGCGTACGGGATGAACACCGGCATCGGCGACGCGATGGACGCGGCCTGGAAGGTCGCCCTGATGGTCCGGCACCACGGCGGCCCCGCGCTGCTCGACAGCTACGAGACCGACCGCCGCCCGGTCGGCCTGCGCAACATGCGCACCTCGCACCGGCACATCGGCGTGCACATGAAGGCCGGCGCCCTGCTGCGCGACGGCGCCCCGCCGGCCGCCGTCGCGGCCTTCCTCGGCGAGGAGCGCGGCGAGAACGAGTACCGCGGCGTCGAACTGGGCTACCGCTACGACGACTCGCCCGTCGTCTGCCCCGACGACGGCGCCGCC
This sequence comes from Streptomyces synnematoformans, assembly GCF_039531005.1. Lineage (NCBI taxonomy): Bacteria > Bacillati > Actinomycetota > Actinomycetes > Kitasatosporales > Streptomycetaceae > Streptomyces > Streptomyces synnematoformans. Next base: position 31,254 of record NZ_BAAAPF010000019.1, on the reverse strand, counting down.
CCCGGCTGGAGCCCGCGGGCGTACACGCCGACCACCTGGCCCGGCAGCCGCCCGCCCAGCCTGCTGCTGGGGGACGGCACCCCGCTGTACGACCTCTTCGGCCCGTCGTTCACGCTCGTCGACTTCGCCGGCGGCGGGCGCGCCGCCCCGCTGCTGAACGCCGCCGCCGCGCAGGGCGTGGCCGTCCGCCACGCGGTGGTGCCCGACGCGGCCGCGCGCGAGCTGTGGGAGCGCGACCTCGTCCTGCTCCGGCCGGACCACCATGTGGCCTGGCGCGGCAACGCCCCGCCCGCGGACCCGGACGCGGTGGTCCGGCGGGTCCGGGGCGCCGCCGGGGTGGCGGCGCGGGTGTGACGGGGCCGCGCACACCGCGGCGCCGCCCGCCGACGGGGTGGACCTCACCCGCCGGCGCCCGGCGCCGGACTGCGCGGTGCTCCCGTACCCGCCGCGGGTCAGCCGCCGTTCAGCTTGCGCTGGACGAACTCGTAGCTCCGGTCGCCGATCTCGGGCGCGTACTGCTTCGCGGCCTCGACGGAGGACCGGAAGTTCTCGCCGGCCCAGATCCGGCTCTCGCCGCAGGCGTCGGCGAACTCCGTCCAGCTGTTCCACTGCAGCGTGACGTCGTTGGCCGGGGTGACGCCCGGCTCGACCAGCGACGACCCCCGGGGGAACTCGGCCTTCACCTTGATCTGGTCGGTGCCGGTGAACTGCCGCACCTGCGCGGCGAAGGCGAGGCAGAGCGCGGAGCTGGCGGAGGGGTACTCGGGGTGGTCGGCGGAGACGGAGTCCAGGTAGCCCTCCCACTCCTCGCCCGTGATGTCGTTGACGGTGCCCTGCCCGGGGCCGCCCCAGGCGGTCAGCTTCCGGTCGCCGTACAGGTAGTCGACGGCGGTCTCCGGCCGCACCGAGTCGTACTTGCGCTTGTAGTGCCAGGTGGCGATGGTGACGTCGACGAACGCCACGTCGGACATGGTGATGTAGTGGACCGTCTGCTCGGTGTTCAGGTTGCCCGCCAGCACCACCGGGGTGCCCGCGTACTGGCCGAAGGTGAGCACCTTGTCGTTGAACAGCTCGGCGGTCATCTTCTGCTCGTCGGTCAGGTTCGCCGACGCCCTCAGCACCTCGTTCGCCTGCTGCCGGTAGGCGCGCCGGTGCCAGTGGTTGCTCTTCACCGGCGGGCGGACCCGGAACTCGGCGGGGCTGTCGTACGTGAACGGCCGTACCCGGCCGTAGTACGGCGTCGCGAACTGCTGGTCCTTGTAGACGTTCCGCACCGACGACGTGTTCGGCTGCCAGCGTGACGGGTTGCGCAGGTCGTAGACGGTGTTGACCGGCTTGTAGCCGGTGTAGTCGTAGTAGGGCCGCTTGTTGTACTTGCGGCCGCCCCGGGAGCCGTCCCGGTTGCTGCCGTCGCCCTTCCGCGCCTCCATCGCGCTCTTGGCCGCGATGATGCCGATGCCGCTCGGCGTGGTCGGGTCCTCCGCGGTGGCGTCCGGATCGAGGCCGGCCGCCTCCATCATCTCGATCCACCGGCTCTTGTACTCCGGCAGCACGGCGTTCAGAGAGGTGAACGCGGCATAGGTCACGGCGATGTTCTGGTTGCGTGTCGTGTGCTCGGATTCCGGGCGCCGCGGTATTTCAGAGAAGATTCCCTTCGCCGTGGGGTGGTAGGGCGCGATGGCGTCGAACCACGGCATTTCGATGAGCATGGCGTGGTCCACCGTCAGCGACACCGCGCGGCCCGAACTCTCGTCGCGCGACACCCGCTGGAACTTGGGATAGACGACTTCCATCAGCACGTTGTCATGGTCGATGTCGAAGCCGTCTTCCTGCGACGACGCCGGCACCGCACTGGTCAGGGTCCCCGTCAGCGCCGCCGCGGTGGCGATGGCCACCGCGTATCCCAGGCGCCGGTTCCGCAGCCGTGTCACTTTCGCCACCGGACAGTCTCCTTGTTCGTGCGTAGGGTGGATCCGCGTTGTGGCGCGCCTTATTCCGCAAGGGGGTTGCACACTGCTGAAGGACGCTAGACCTGCCGTCACAACCCGGTCCACTGCTCGATCGGGTAGTGGGCACTACCCATGCTGGAGCATTTGCGGCTGTTGCCCGCGCGGGTGCCGCCGGGAAGAATTCCGCCGGTAATACGTTTCGCTCTGGCCGCTACGGGCCGACGGGTGGGTGCACGCATGCGGGGCAGCGGGGAGAGAACGGATCCGGAGCGGCACCCGCCGGCGCGGACCCCGGCCCCGGCCGTCGCGGTGCCGGTGGCGTCGCTGCGGCCCGGCGACTCGCCCCGGCTCGCCGGGATCGACCCCGAGCACGTGCGGCTGCTCGCCGCGCTGCCCGGCCTGCCCCCGGTGCTCGTGCACCGCCGCACGATGCGCGTCGTGGACGGCATGCACCGGCTGCACGCCGCGCGGCTGCGCGGCGACACGACCATCCCCGCCGTGTTCTTCGACGGCGACGAGACGGCGGCCTTCCTGCGCGCCGTCGAGCGCAACCTCACCGGCGGGCTGCCGCTCTCCCTGCACGACCGCGAGGCGGCGGCCGTCCGCGTCCTCGCGGCGCACCGGCGCTGGTCGGACCGTGCCGTCGCCGCGGCCACCGGCCTGTCCCCGACGACGGTGGGCGCGATCCGGCGGCGCTCCTTCGCCCCGTCCGAGCGCGACGGCGGCGGGGCCCGCGCCGCGGACGGGGCCGACGCCGGGCGGCTGGGGCGGGACGGCCGGGTCCGCCCCCTGGACGCCTCCGCCGGCCGGCTGCGGGCGAGCCGGGTGATCGCCCGGCATCCCGAGGCGTCGCTGCGCGCCATCGCGCGGGCGGCCGGCGTCTCGGTGGGCACGGCCCACGACGTACGCGAACGTCTGCGCACCGGCCGCGACCCCCTCCCGCCGAGGCCGGGGCGGGCGGCGGGCGCGGGGCCCGGTGGCACGCGGTGCGGGACGGCCTGGGCCGGGACCCGTCCGTGCGGTACGCGCCGAGCGGCCGGGCCTTCCTGGCCTGGGCCGACGAGCACGTGCTGGAACCGGACGACCTGGCCGGACGGGTCGACGCGGTGCCGCCGCACTGGCGCGGCCCGGTGGCCGAGGTGGCCCGGTCGTGCGCCGCGGCGTGGCTGGAGTTCGGGCGGGTGCTGGAGCGGCGGGCGCTGACGCAGCGCGGCCCCGCGGACTGACCCCCGTCCGCGCGGCCCGGCCGCACCCCCGGCGCCGCCCGCGCCGGGGGTGCGGTCTCCGGCTACGGCAGCGCGGGGCCGCGGGTGCCGGTGACCTTCCAGACCTTGCCGTTCGCCTTCGCCAGCAGGTACAGCTCGCCCGCCGCGTCCTGCCCGAAGCGCAGGTCGACGCGGGTGTCGCCGGCCAGGTCGCGGGCCGTGACCCGCTTGCCGGTGGCCTCGTCGTAGAGCCTGAGCTGGTGGATCGTCGCCATCTGCGGGGCGCCGCGGACCATGTCGCGGGCGCGGCTGGCGAACACGCGGCCGTCGACGAGGTCGCCGAAGACGTATGTGCCGCGCAGCTTGCGCAGGTCGTCGCCGCGGTAGACGAAGCCGCCGGAGACGGCGCGGCCGATGTCGGAGGTGCAGTTCCAGTCCGGCGGCGGGTCGTGGTCGTAGGCGGCCACGGGGTAGGTGTAGCCGTACTTGTCGTCGTCGGGCGGCAGCGGCTTGTACGCGTCGCAGGGGTCGCCCGGGCTCTTGTCGAAGACGAACGGGCCCTCGCGCTCGCTCCAGCCGGAGTTGTCCCCGGCCCGCACCTCGTAGACGGACTCCACGGCGTGCTGGCCGATGTGGCCGAGGTACATCCGGTGCTCGCCGCCGCTGTCCCAGCTGAACCGGTGCGGGTCGCGGTAGCCGTAGGCGTGGATCTCGCCGAGGGCGCCCGGGCGGTCGGCGAAGGGGTTGTCGGCGGGGACGCCGTACGCGCCGTTGGCGCTGTCGTCGCCGCGGGGGTCGATCCGCAGCAGCTTGCCATGCGGCAGCGCGAGGTTCTGCGGCTCGGTGGTGCGTACGCCCGTGCCGCCGTCGCCCACGGCGATGTAGAGCTTGCCGTACTCGGCGCTGCCCCGGCGGGCGGTGGGGTTGAACGCGATCTGCTGGATGCCGTGGATCCGGCCCTGGAAGCCGAGGCGCAGCACCTCGCGGCGGGTGCCGGAGAACGTGTCGGCGGCCGGGTCGTCGGCCGTCCATTCGGTGATGATGCCGTGGTAGCCGGTGTTGGGCTGCGGGGTGAGGTCGGGCTCCTCGTCGGTGGTGGAGGCCAGTTCGGTGTGGACGGTGTAGAAGATACCGTTGCGGGCGAAGCCGGGGTGGAAGGCGGCGTAGCCGAAGCCCTGGCCGAGGCCCTGGCCGGAGAAGAACTGCGGCGCGAAGGCGGCGCCGACGTCGAGGTACGGGCGGGGCTGCCCGCCGTCCTCGACCAGGTAGAGCTTGCCGTTGAGGTCGGGCACCGCCTTGCGGCCGGAGCCGTCGGGGAGTTCGGCGAGGGCGTTGATGCGGGCGTGCCGCATCAGCCGCGGGTCGGTCGGCGGCGGCGTCGGCTCCGACTCCGGGAGCTGCGCGTACTCCGCCACGACGAGACCGAGCTGCACCGGCACCGGCTTGGGCAGGATCGCGTCCCCGGGGGCCGCGGCCGGCTCGGTGCGGGCCGCGGCGGGGGCGGTCAGGAAGGCGGTCGCGGCCACGGCCGCGGCGAGCACGGGCGCGAGGAGGCGGGGCCGGGGCTTTCGGCGGGTGGGTGTGGGCACTGCCGGGCTCCGTTTCTGGGGTGGTGCCGGTGCGCTGCGGGCCGGGGCGGCGCGGGAGCGCGGGCCGGGCGGAGGGGGCGGACGGGGACGGAAGCGGACGGACGCGGACGGACGCGGGAGGACGCGGGAGGAGGGGGACGGACGGGGGTGCGGCTCAGGGGCGCGGCCAGGCCATCAGCCGGTACTGCGCCCGCACCTGCCCGGGGGACAGCTCGCGGTCGAGGAACATCAGGCCGTCCATACGGCAGTTGCAGGGATTGCGCTCCCGCGTGTTCTGCGGGAAGCTCCCGCCGATCTTGATGCCGGCCGGGTCGGTCGGCGACGCGCGGTGCTCACCGGGCCCGCCGACCTGCCACGGGTCGCCGGGGACGGTGTAGAAGCCGTCGAGGCGTTCGCCGTTGCGGTACAGCGCCATGGAGCCGTCGGTGTAGTCGAACGTCGCGGCCAGGAACACCCACCTGTCGCGCGGCAGCAGCCGGCGCCAGTCCGCGGCGGCGGCGAACGTCTGCGAGGCACCCCCGTCGAGCCGGCGGCCCAGCGCCACGAGCCGCAGCTCGCCGTCCACCTCGATCAGCTCCAGCAGCGCCCGTACGCCGTGGCCGTCGGAGTCGCCGGAGAGCACGCCGGCCAGCCCGACGGCGTTGTAGCGGTCGTCCGGGGCCGGGGTGCCGGAGTCGGGGGCGGGGTTGTCGCCCGTCACCTTGAACCAGCCCATGACGGTGGCGGCGGCCGCCCCGTTGAACGCGCCCAGCTCCGGCACGCCCCCGGGGGCGTGGACGCCGGCCTTCCAGTCGTCGTTCCCGGCGGTGCCGGGGGAGACCTGGGCGGTCTGCAGCGCGGTGCCGGCACCCGGGTACGCGCGGTCGGGCACGCGCATCGCGGCGCCGCCGTTGACGAGGTCGATGTCGGTGCCGGAGCGGCCCCGGTCCCGCTCGCGGGCGGGGTCGCCGGGGACCGGGTGGGCGAAGTCGTAGTACGCGACGAGGTCCGGCAGCACGGCGGGGAGCACGTCGGGCGCGTCCCGCCCGGCTGCCCCCGGCCCGTCTCCGGCCCGGGCCGCCTGCACCGGCCCGGCCGCCAGCGCGGTCAGGGCCAGCGCCGCGGCGACCGCGGCCACGCGCGTGGCCGCGCTTCCTCTGTGCTTCGGCATCGCGTCGTCTCCCTGCCCGAAGAGGATCGCCAACAGGAGGTAAGCGCTTGCTATACCCGTTGCGGACCGTATCCGCGCGACGTGTGCGCGTCAAGGAAGCCGGCGCCGGTACGTGCGCCTCCCGGCCCGGCGGCCGGCCCCGGGCACCGGCCCGGCCGGCGTACTCGGGGCCGTGCGGGTGGCGTACGACCAGGGGAGGAGGCGATCCCGGCAGGACCGGCCACCGGGTGGACGGCACGGGGTGCCGCACGCCGTAACGTGTGTCCATGAATGTCGAGCGTGGCGATCAGGGGGACGGGACGATGGAGCAGACCGACACCGACGCTCCGGTGGCGAAGCTGGACGAGCCGGAGAAGCCGGAGGCGCCGGAGCACCAGACGTGGGGGTCGAGGGCACCGGGCTTCATCCAGCGCTCCCGCGCGCTGCACCTGAGCTGGCAGGTCGGGGTCTTCATCGTGGGCCTGGCCATCGTCACCGGGGGCGTCATCCTGCTGCCCCTGCCCGGCCCCGGCTGGCTGGTGATCTTCGCCGGCATGGCCGTGTGGGCGACGGAGTTCGTGTGGGCGCAGATAGTCCTGCGCTGGACCAAGCGCAAGGTCACCGAGGCCGCACAGCGCGCGCTCGACCCGAAGGTCCGCCGCCGCAACGCCATCCTGACCGCCGCGGGCCTGGTGATCTGCGGCGTGCTGCTCGGCGTCTACCTGTACAAGTTCGGTCTGGAGATGCCCTGGAACGTCTGACGGCCGCGGTCCCGGCGGTCCCGGCGGACGGCCACGCGCCGTCCGCCGGGAGGCGGGCGCGCCCTCCTCAGCCCGCGTCGTCCTCCGCGACCGTCTGCAGGATCTGCTCGCCGTACTTCGCGAGCTTGTTCTCGCCGACCCCGCTCACCGACCCCAGCGCGGCCAGCGACCCCGGCCGCTCGGTGGCGATCTGCCGCAGCGTCGCGTCGTGGAAGATCACGTACGCGGGCACCCCCTGCTCCTTCGCGGTCGCGCCCCGCCACGCGCGCAGCCGGTCGAACAGCGACGCCGCCTCCGCGGGCAGGTCGGCCGCCTCGGCGTGCCGGTCCCCGGCCCCCTTGGCCTTCGCAGCCTTCGCAGCCTTCGCGGCCTTCGCCGGCCGCTTGGGCTCGGTGCGCAGCGGCACCTTGCGGCCCCGGTACAGCACCTCGTCGGCGTCCTCGGTGAGCACCAGGGTGCCGTAGTCGCCCTCGACGGCGAGCAGTCCCTTGGCCAGCAACTGCCGGACGACGCCGCGCCACTCGTGCTCCGTGAGGTCGGCGCCGACGCCGAAGACGGACAGCGTGTCGTGGTCGTGCTGGATGACCTTGGCCGTCTTCCGGCCCAGCAGGATGTCGACGATCTGGCCGGCGCCGAACTTCTGCCGCCGCTCGCGCCGCAGCCGGACGACCGTCGACAGGAGCTTCTGCGCCGCCACCGTGCCGTCCCACGACTCCGGCGGCGTCAGGCACGTGTCGCAGTTGCCGCAGGGCGAGCCGCTCTGGCCGAAGTAGGCGAGGAGCTGCGCGCGCCGGCAGTCGACGCTCTCGCAGAGCGCGAGCATCGCGTCGAGGTGCGCGCTCACCCGCCGCCGGTGCGCGTCGTCGCCCTCGGAGCCGTCGATCAGCTTGCGCTGCTGCACCACGTCCTGCAGCCCGTACGCCAGCCACGCGGTGGACGGCAGGCCGTCGCGGCCGGCGCGGCCGGTCTCCTGGTAGTAGCCCTCGACGGACTTCGGCAGGTCGAGGTGGGCGACGTAGCGCACGTCGGGCTTGTCGATGCCCATGCCGAACGCGATCGTGGCGACGATCGCCACCCCCTCCTCGCGCAGGAAGCGCGACTGGTGCTCCGCGCGGGTCGCCGCCGGCAGCCCGGCGTGGTACGGCAGCGCCTCGATCCCGTTCTTCACGAGGAAGTCCGCGGTGTCCTCGACGGACCTGCGCGACAGGCAGTAGACGATGCCCGCGTCGCCCGCGTGCTCGGTGCGCAGCAGGTCGAGGAGCTGCTTCTTCGGCTCCCGCTTGGGCACGATGCGGTACTGGATGTTGGGCCGGTCGAAGCTGGCCACGAAGTGGCGGGCCTGCTCCAGCCGCAGCCGGCTCGCGATCTCCGCGTGCGTGGCCTTGGTCGCCGTCGCGGTCAGCGCGATGCGCGGCACGTCCGGCCAGCGCTCGGACAGCGCGGACAGCGCCAGGTAGTCGGGCCGGAAGTCGTGGCCCCACTGCGAGACGCAGTGCGCCTCGTCGATGGCGAACAGCGCGATCGTGCCGCGGTCGAGCAGCCGCAGCGTGGACTCCACCCGCAGCCGCTCGGGGGCGAGGTAGAGCAGGTCGATCTCGCCGGCGACGAACTCGGCCTCCACCATCCGGCGCTCGTCGGGGTCCTGTGTGGAGTTGAGGAAGCCGGCGCGCACGCCGAGGGCGCGCAGCGCGTCGACCTGGTCCTGCATGAGCGCGATCAGCGGGGAGATCACCACGCCCGTGCCGGGGCGTACGAGCGCGGGGATCTGGTAGCACAGGGACTTGCCGCCGCCCGTGGGCATCAGTACGAGGGCGTCGCCGCCGCCCACGACGTGGTCGATGATCTCCTGCTGGCCCTCGCGGAACGACTCGTAGCCGAAGACCTTGCTGAGGACTTCAAGCGCCTCGGTGGAACTCATCGGTCGAGTTTATGCCCCGCCGCCGACATCCCGCCGGGCGGTCGCCAGGACCGGCCGGAGTCCGTCCGGCCGCCTGGCCGCCTGGCCGCCCGGCCGTCCGGCTGTCCGGTCGCCCGGCCGTCCGGCCGCCGCCGCGTGGGGCCGGACGGGGACCGGGGGCCGCGGGTGTGAGGCCGCCCCGGCGCCCGGCGAGGCGGCGCCGGGCGTATTCCCTATTCGCGTATCGTCCCTTTCATTGGTCGGCCCATTGACGCGGTGAGCTGTTCCCCAATTCCCCGCGAATAAGGGGTCGTCGGTGTGACCAGGGGTTGTCGTGCGCATGTCCCGACCCCGTAGAATTTCCCCCATCCACCCCCCACTTGAAGAAGGAGACCAGGATGGCAGCACATCCGGGTTTCGACCGCCGCGCCCTGCTGCGCGGCGGGCTGACCGCCACCGCGGCCGGAGCGCTCGGGCTCGGCGCGGCGGGGCTCGCGAACGCGGCGCCCACGCCCGCGGCCGCGGCGGCCGCGGCCCCCGCCGCGCTCGGCACCGCCCGTTCGCTCGCGGCCCCCGAGCCGCGTATCTACAGCACCGCGGAATGGGGCGCCCGGTCGCCGCAAACCGACATCGTCATCCTCGACCACGTGCCGACGTACATCGTCGTCCACCACACCGTGGAACCCGGCAACACCGAGGATTACTCGCTGGAACACGCCATGGAAATCTGCCGGGCCATCCAGGACTTCCACATGGACGAGCGCGGCTGGGGCGACACCGGCCAGCAGTTCACCATCAGCCGCGGCGGCTACCACCTCGAAGGCCGGCACGAGAGCCTGGACGTCGTGCGCGGCGGCACCCGGCACGTGCAGGGCGCCAACGTCGGCGGCCACAACAGCGAGGTCATCGGCATCGAGAACGAGGGCCTGTACACCGACGTCGACGTCCCCGACGCGCTGTGGGACTCGCTCGTCGCGATGGTCGCCTGGATCGCCGGGCAGTACGGGCGGCCGGTGGAGAACATCATGGGCCACCGCGACTTCAACTCCACCGAGTGCCCCGGCGACGTGCTGTACGGCCGGCTGCCGGAGCTGCGCGAGGCGCTGGCCGCCCCGCTCGGCGAGCCGGCGCCGGCCCGGACCGCCTCGTGGCCGCTGCTGCGCCCCGGCGACAGCGGCCCGGCGGTGCGCGCCGCGCAGCACCTGCTGCGCGCCCACGGGTTCACGGGGCTGCCGGCCGACGGGCTGTTCGGCCCGTCGACGCGGGCGGCCGTCGCCCGGCTCGCCGAACAGAGCGGCGTCGAGCGGCACGCGTGCTCGGCGGAGTTCCACAAGCGCGCCGACGAGACCGGCTACCTGGGCGCGGACGTCTGGCCGCTGATCACCCCGCGCGGGCGCGTCGCGGACGTCGAGGTCGCGAAGGCGGTGGAGGCGCTGCTCGGCCGCGGCAAGCGGGCACCGGCGGGCCGGGAGCTGGACGCGGCGGAGTGGAAGCGGCTGCTGTCCTGACGGCCTGACCGATCCCGTACGGACCGGGCCCCGCCCGCGCGGCACGGCTCGCGCCCGCGTACGGGTGGACGGCACCGCGTACGGCGGACGGCACGCGACCGCCGCGTACGCCCCCGGAGGGCGGCGCGGCGGTCGCGCCGGCGTCAGCGGCGGCCCGTGACGAGCGGCCGGAGCTTGTCGGCGAGGGCCTCGTCGGTGACGAGCTGGAAGTCGTCGGCGATGTAGAGGGCCGAGTCCGGGCACGTCTCCTCGGGGCTCGTCGTGCCGTCGAGGGCGAACTTCGTCACCAGCTCGCCGGTGCGGGCCTCGAAGACCCGGTAGACGTAGCGCGCGCTGTGCACGTCGACCTCGCCGTCGCCGGTGTTGTTCGCGCCGCCGAGGTAGGTGCAGGTGCCGACCTTGCGGCTCGGGTGGTCCCAGTCGTCGTACTGGCAGACCACCAGCTGGGCGTCGGCGTCCGCGTAGTCCGCCGTCCACGCGCCGGGCAGCTGGGGCGGCTCGCTCTCGTCGACGGCGAGGTCGTCCTTGAACAGGACGGCCGGGTGCGGTCCGGGGCCCTGGTAGGCCGGCCCGCCGGGAAGGTACGCCTTCACCTTGCCGGCCTCGAAGGGCTCGGCGAAGTCGCAGACCTCCTCGGCGCTCCGCACGACCTGCGGCTCCGGCGCCGGCGGCGTGCGCGGCAGCGGATCGGACGACGGGGACGGGCTCGGCGCCGCCGCGTCCCCGCCCGCGCTCCCGTCCCCGCGCCTGTACACGTCCCCGTCGCCCCCGCCGCAGGCGACGGGCCCCGCCAGTCCCGCGACGGCGGCCAGCACGACCCCGGCGACGCCGCGCCGCACACGTCCCACGATGCCCGCTCCTTCCCCCGCACGCCCCGGGCTCCGCCCGCACCGTACCGCCACCGCCCGGGGACGGGTCCCCCGGCGGTACGGTGCCTGTCGCGCCGAGGCCAACCGCCGACGTCCTCGCGGTGGTTGGGTAGGTGACGAGCAGTGCCGGCGGGGAGGTGCCCCGGCACGGGAGGAGGAGCGCTGTGGAGCCGCTGGCGGCTGGAGATCCCGCGCGGGTGGGCGACTTCGTGCTACGCGGCCGCCTGGGCGCGGGCGGGATGGGCGAGGTGTTCCTCGGACGGTCGCCCGGCGGGCGGGCGGCGGCGGTGAAGGTGGTGCACGCCCACCTGGCGCGGCAGCCGCAGTTCCGGCACCGGTTCCGGCGCGAGGTGGCCGCCGCGCGGTCGGTCAGCGGCGCGTACACCGCGCCGGTGATGGCGGCGGGCCCGGAGGACGATCCGCCGTGGATCGCCACGCTCTACGTGCCCGGCCCCTCCCTGGCCGACGCGGTGGCCGCGGCCGGGGCGCTCCCGGAGGACTCGGTGTGGCCGCTGGCGGCCGGGCTGGCCGAGGCGCTGCAGGCCATCCACGCCGAGGGGTTGCTCCACCGCGACCTCACGCCGTCGAACGTGCTGCTGGCCGCGGACGGCCCGCGGGTGATCGACTTCGGGATCTCCCGGGCCCTGGACGGCACCGTGCTGACCGGGACCGGCGCGACCATCGGCACGCCGGGCTTCATGTCCCCGGAGCAGGCCGAGGACGGCGACGTCCGGCAGGCCGGCGACGTCTTCTCCTGCGGCGCCGTGCTGGCCTACGCCGCCGGCGGCGTCGAACCCTTCGGCGGCGGCGCACCGCTGGGCATCCTGCACCGGGTGGTCACGGCCGAGCCGCGGCTGGACGCGGTGCCGCGGCGGATACGCGCCCTGGTGGCCGCCTGTCTGGCCAAGAACCCGGACGACCGGCCCACCCCCGCGGAACTCCTCGGCCTGATCGCCGCGGACTGGGACCCGGGCGCCGACTTCCCCGCCGGGTCGCCGTGGCCCGAGGCCGTGGCCGACCTCATCCAGGCCCGCGCGACACCGGCCGCCGCGCGCGGCGGCGCGCCCGGCACGGGGCCCGAGACCGAGCCCGGCGGCGCCCCGCCGCCGCACGCCGCGCCCACGAGGACCGCACCCCGGCCGTACACCCCCACGCAGCCGGTGGCGCAGGAACCGCCGCCGGACCCGCCCCCGCAGCCGGCCCCCGCCTCCGGCCGCCGCGTGCCGAGGGCCGACCGCCCCCGCGCGCTGAACCGCCGCCACCGGCACGCGCTCAGGGTCCACAAGTCGGGCGACTTCGCGGAGGCCGAGCGGCTGCTGGCCGCACTCGTCGCGGACCGCACCCGGGTGCAGGGGCCCGACCACCCCGACGTCACCTACAGCCGCCAGCACCACGCGTCGGCGCTGATGGACGCTGAACGGTGGGAGGAGGCCGCGCGGATACTTGCCGACGTCGTCCCGGCCATGCTGCGACTGCGCGGCCCCGACAACCCCGGCGTCCTGCTCGCCCACCAGCAGTACGCCGAGTCCCTCGGGAACGCGGGAGAGCCGGAGGAGGCCCTGCGGCTGCTGGCCGACATCGTCCCGGACTCCGTACGCCTCCGGGGCCCCGACGACCCCGAAACGCTGCTCGCCCGGCACCTCCACGCCACCAACCTCGCCGACACGGGGGACTACGCCCAGGCCGCGCGCCTCTTCGCCGTCCTCGTCGACGACCGGATCCGCGTGCACGGCCCCGACCACGTCAAAACCCTGACCGCCCGGATGCTCCACGCGCACTACCTCGGCGAGGCGGGCGACCCCGCGGAGGCCGCGCGTCTGCTGGCCGCGCTCATCCCCAACCAGGCCCGGCTGCGGAGCCCCGACCACTCCGAGACCCTGGCCGCCCGCGGCGCCCGCGCCCGCCACCTCGGAGCGGCCGGGGAGTACGAAGAGGCCGCCCGCGCGTACGGGGAACTGGCCGCCGACCGCGCGCGTGTCCTGGGCCCGGACCACGGCGACACCCTCAACGCGCGCCACCACCATGCCCATTACGTCGGGGAGGCCGGGAGGCACGAGGAGGCCGCGCGGGCACACGCCGGGCTGGCCGCCGACCGCGCGCGCGTCCAGGGCCCCGACCACCGCGACACCCTCAACGAGCGTGACTACCACGCCTATCACCTCGGGGAGGCCGGGAGGCGCGACGAGGCGGCGCGCGCGTACGCGGAGCTGGCCGCGGACCGCGCCCGCGTCGAGGGCCCCGACCACCTCGACACCCTGAGCGCGCGCGAACGCCACGCCAGCCATCTCGGCGGGTCGGGACGGCACCTGGAGGCGGCCCGGCTGCACGCCGGGCTGGCCGCCGACCGCGCGCGCGTCCAGGGCCCCGACCACCGCGACACCGTGCTCGCCCGCCACTTCCACGGGTGGGAGCTGGGCGAAGGGGGCGAGTGCGCCGAGGCGGCGCGGTTGCTGGGCGAGGTCGCGGACGACTGGGCGCGCGTCGTGGGGCCCGACACCCCCGACACCCTGAAGGCGCGCCACTCCAGCGCCCGCTACCTCGGTGCGGCGGGGCAGCATGCCGAGGCGGCCCGGCTGCTGGCCGGCATCGCGGCCGACTGGGCCAGGGTCGGGGGTCCGGACCACCCCGAAACCCTCGCCGCGCGCGACCACCACGCCTACTACCTCGGGGAGGCGGGGGAGCACGAGGAGGCGGAGCGCCTGCGGGCCGGGCTGGCCGCCGACCGGACCCGGTTCGAGCGGGACTCCGCGGCCTGACCACCGCGGCACGCACCCGGGCCGCCCGGCGGGCTACGGGGCGGCCGGAATGCGGCGGCGGACGTCCGCGAACAAATTGCGCATCGCCACGCGGAACAGCTACGCGCGGTGCCCGCCGAGGAACGAGGTCTGCCCGAACACCTCCAGCACCACCCGCCCGCTGCATGGTCGGGCCCTCCAGCGCGCGTCGTGCCGGCCCGTTCCCGCGTACACATTGTTGAAGAATAAATCAGTCTGCTTCGGACTTTGCCGCCATCCCCCCTACAGGAAATCAAGTCAGTACCAACCGCGCCGTTCCATACTCCAGCCGAGAGGTGCGAGTCGCTCACACCTCCCTGTCGATCCGTCAAGGATCCCGCTGAACCCGTTGCGGGCCGTGGCCAACGGCTCCCGGCCCCGGCCCGCCACGGTGACCCGCAGGGACCGTCCACGGACCGGGTGACAGGGCCCCGGGCCGTCCGGACGCCACGCCCCTCATCCTCGGTCTCCCCTGCCACACCGCGGTGGCACGGCGCCGGGGGACAAGTTCACAGTTCGTTGGAGGAAAATTTCATGGTGAGTCGGCGCAGGGTGCTCGCCGCCGGTATGGCGACGGCGTGCACGGGGGTTACGGGGGCGGCGCTGGTGCCGCTGGCGACGACGCCGGCCGGGGCGCAGCCGGCCGCCGCGGAGCCGGCGAAGGCCGGCGCGTCAGCCGTCACTCCCTTCACCCAGCCCATGCCGCGACCCAGGGTGCTGTCGCCGGTGTCGTCCGTCGGCGGCATCGACGTCTACGTGATGACCATGCGCCCGGCGACCGCGGAGATACTCCCCGGCATACAGACCCGGGTGCTCACGTTCAACGGCAGCTTCCCCGGACCGCTGATCAAGGCGCGCCGCGGCCGGCCCGTCGTGATCCACCAGCGCAACCGGCTCGACGTGCCCACCTCGGTGCACCTGCACGGCGGGGAGGTGGACCCGCAGCACGACGGCCAGCCGATGGCGACCATCGCCCCCGGTGAGGACCGTACGTACTACTACCCCAACGCGCAGCCGCACGCCTCGCTCTGGTACCACGACCACGCGCACCACCTGGAGTCCGAGAACGTCTACCGCGGCCTGTCCGGCCAGTACCTCCTCACCGACGAGGTCGAGGAGGCGCTGCCGCTGCCCTCCGGGGAGTACGACCTGCCCATCGCCATCCGCGACGCCAACGTGGACGACACCGGTCTGCACTACACGATGAGCGACCGGAACCGCTCCACGATGATCGCCAACGGCAAGGCGTACCCGTACGTCGAGGTCGCCGCCCGCAAGTACCGCATCCGCTTCCTCAACTGCTCCAACCAGCGCTTCATGGAGCTGGGTCTGGAGGACGGCGGCGAGATGATCCAGATCGGCTCCGACGGCGGGCTGCTGCCCGGCCCGCACCCCACGACGTCGATCCCGCTGTCCGCCGCCGAGCGCGCCGACGTCGTCATCGACTTCTCCCGCTACCCCGTCGGCAGCAGCGTCGTACTCAGGAACAGCGGCGGCTTCGGCAACCCCGAACTCGTCGGCCAGGTCCTGCGCTTCGACATCGTCCGCACCGCCGAGGACGACAGCAGCGTCCCGTCCGTGCTGCGCGAGCTGCCCCCGCTGCCCCAGCCGACCGCCGAGCGCACCGTCACCCTGCGGATGGACGAGGACGGCCGGCCCGACCCGCAGGCGTACATCGACGAGAAGCTCTACGACCCGGACCGGGTGGACCAGCAGATACGGTTCGGCGCCAGCGAGGTCTGGACGGTCAAGAACCTCAACCAGATCGCCTGGCACAACTTCCACATGCACCTGGTCCAGTTCCGCGTCCTGGAGCGCGACGGCCGGCCCCCGGGCCCGGCCGAGGCCGGGCTCAAGGACACCGTCAACCTCCGCCCGAACGAGACGATCAAGGTCCAGGCGACGTTCGACACCCACCGGGGCTCGTACGTGTACCACTGCCACATGCTGGACCACTCCGCGATGGGCATGATGGCCACGATGCGGATCAGCTGAAGCCGGCCGGCGCCGGCCGGGTTCCGCGCCCCCGGCCGGCGCCGGCCCCTGCCGCCTCAGGACGTCCGGGGGCGGCAGCCAGCCGGTCACATTGACGCATCCATGACATGCGCGGCACCGTCCGCTGCCTCGCCGGCGACGCCGCCACCCGGCCCCGCGCCCCGGCGCGCCCGGCCCCCGGCCCGCCCGGAAGGTGCCGCCTTCTCACCCGACTGCGCGCGCAGCGCTGGTGCGCCCCGCGGGCCTGGCCCAGGCTCGGATACGGACCCCGGGCGCGGCCCGCCCGCGGGAGGTGTGCGGCTCGCGGGAACGGAAGGTGGCGGGATGGAGACTGCGCCGGTCGTCGCGGGTGTGGACGGCTCCGCGGAAAGCCTCGACGCGGTCGCGTCCGCCGCGCGCGAGGCGCGGCTGCGCGGGTGCCGGCTGCGGGTGGTGCACGCGTTCGTCTGGCCGGCCCTCGGCGCCTACCCCGCCGTCGCCGCACTGCTGCCGGGGGACGACGAGCTGCGCCGGGAGGCGGACAGGATCGTCGACGACGCCGTGGCGCACGCCCGCACGGCGGAGCCGGACGTCACGGCCGACGGGGTCGTCGTGACCGGCGAGATCATGCCGGTCCTGCTCAAGGAGACCGAGACCGCGCAGCTGGCGGTGGTCGCCACCCGCGGACTCGGCGCCTTCGCGCGGCTGCTCGCGGGCTCCACGGCGGTCCGCCTGTGCGCGTACGGCCACTGCCCCGTGCTGGTCGTACGGGCCGGCGGGCGCGGTACCGGCGGTCCGGTGCTGCTGGCGGTCGACGGCTCCCCGGCCGGCGCCGCCGCCGTCGACTTCGCCTTCGCCGAGGCGGCCCGCCGGGACGTCGGCCTCGTCGCCGTCCACGTGTGGAGCGCCTGGACCACCCTGCGCCCGCGCCCCGAGGACCCGGCCCGGCCCGCCGCGGAACGGCCCGGCACGCCGGCCGAGGAGGGCGACCGCGTCCTCAGCGCGGCGCTGGCGCCGGCCGCGCGGAAGTACCCGGACGTGCCGGTCGAACGCACCCCCGTCGAGGGGCCGGTCCGGGAGCTGCTCATCGAGGCCAGCAAGGACGCCGGCCTGCTCGTCACCGGCGCCCGCGGCCACGGCGGCTTCGCCGGGCTGCTGCTCGGCTCGGTCAGCCACGCACTCCTGCAGCACGCACACTGCCCGGTCGCCGTCGTGCGCGCCCCCGACGAGCGCCCCTGACCCGGAAAGGGCACCATGCACACCTCGCTCACCCCCACGGCGCTCGCGGAGCTGCGCGAGCGGCGCCCGTACCCGGCCGTGTCCCTCACGCTGCCCACGCACCGCCGCTCGCCCGACAACGCCCAGGACGCCGTACGGCTGCGCAACGTGCTGGCCGAGGCCGAGCGGCAGCTCGAACAGGACCCCGGCGTGACCCGCGCGGCCCGCGAGGAGATCCGCGGGCAGCTCGCCGCCGCGGTCGACGAGACCGACCTCGTCCACGCGCTGGACGGCCTCGTCATCTTCGCCACCGTGGGCGAGCACCACGTGTACGCGCTCCCGCGCGCCGTCCCCGAACGGGTCGTGCTGGCCGACTCCTTCCTCACCCGCAACCTGGTCGCGGCCTACGCCGCGCAGCGCCCGTACTGGGTGCTGTCCCTCGCCGCCGACCGCGTCACCCTGTGGAGCGGCTCCGGCCGGCACGTCACCGAGTCCGCCGCCGACGGCTTCCCGATGACCCGCAGCCCGGCGAACCCGGACGTGGAGCGGGAGGAGCGGATCGGGGACACGCCCAGCACGTTCAACGACGAGGAGGTCCGCCACTTCCTGCGGGACGCCGACGCGGCGCTGCGCGACGTCCTCGCCGAGGACCCGCGGCCCCTCTACGCCACCGGCGAGGACGCCGCCCTCGCGCTGCTCGCCGACGCCGGCACCGCCGCCGCGACCGCCCTGCACATCCGCCACGGCGGCCTGGCCCAGGGCCCCCCGGACGCGGTCGTACGGGCCGTGGCCCCCGCCCTGGCGGCGGAGGCGCGCCGGGAGACCGGCGCGGCGATCGAGGCGCTGGACGAAGCCCGGGGCCGCCGGGCCTTCGCGGGCGGCGTGGACGAGGTGTGGGCGAAGGTCTCCGACGCCCGCATCCACCGCCTGGTCGTCGAGGAGAACTACCGCGTCACCGTGCGGTCGACGGACGACGACCACCTCGTCCCCGCCGAGGACGACGACCCGCGGGCGCGCGCCGACATCGTCGACGAGATCGTCGAGAAGGCCCTCGACACCGGCGCGGAGGTCACCTTCGTCCCCGACGACGCCCTCGCGGACAACGGCCGCATCGCCGCCGTTCTGCGCTACTGAGCCGCCGAGCGATGACTTCCGGTGCGCCGCGCCGTCGTACAGGATGACCGCACACGGCGGGGCACACCCAGCCGGATACCGACGTACCAGGAGATTTCCATCATGCGTACTCTGATCAGCACCGCCTTCGTCTCCCTCGACGGCGTCGTGGAGGCCCCGGGCGGCGAGCCCGGCTACCGCAACTCCGGCTGGACCTTCAAGGAGGTCGAGTTCCTCCCCGAGGCGTACGAGATCAAGGGCCGGGAGCAGGAGGAGGCCGGCGCGCTGATGATGGGCCGGGTCAGCTACGAGGCCTTCAGCCCCGTGTGGCCGGGCATGGAGGAGTTCGCCAGGTACAAGGTCATGCCGAAGTACGTCGTCTCCACCACCCTCGCCGAGGACGACCTCGTCGACGACTGGGGCGACATCACCATCCTGCGCTCGATGGACGACGTCGCCGCGCTGAAGGAGACCGACGGCGACCCGATCATCGTGCACGGCAGCGCCGACCTGAACCACAGCCTCTCCGACGCCGGCCTGATCGACCGCTACCACCTGCTGGTCTTCCCGCTGCTGCTGGGCGCCGGCAAGCGGCTGTTCAGCGACACCTCCAAGGACACCCAGAAGCTGAAGCTGGTCGAGCACGAGGTGTACCCCAACGGCCTGCAGAAGAACGTCTTCGACGTGGTCCGCTGACACGCTCGTCACACCCCTGCTACGCCAGCAGCGCGTCGCCCCGGCCCGTCCGCGCGTACAGCACGCTGCGCCCGGTGCGGTGGCCGCGTACCAGCCCCGCGGCGGCGAGCTTGTGGAGCTGGACCGAGACCCCGCCCGCGGCGAGCCCGGTGCGCCGGGACAGCTCGTCGGTGGTGGCGGGGGTGTCGAGGAGCAGCAGCAGCCGCGCCCGGGTCGCGCCGAGCGCGGCGGCCAGGTCCGGCCGGGCGCCGGCCTCCGCCCCCCACAGCGCGGCGACGCCGCGGACCGGGTAGCGGAGGACCGGCGTCCAGGGCTCGCTGGTCTTCACCCAGACGCGCGGCCAGGCGAACGCCGACGGTACGAGCACGAGCCCGCGGCCGTCGAGCACCCGCCGGCGCGGTCCTGCGGGGCCCGCCCGGTTCGCGACGCTGAGGGTGCCGGAGCCGGCGTGCGCCTGCCAGGTCAGGTCGCCGTGGATGCCGCCGAACATCGCGGCGGGCCCCCGCTCCGTGAGCGTACGGGCCCGGTGGTGGATGTCGGACTCCAGCAGCCCGCGGATCCGGGGCCACGCGGGCGCCAGCGCCCGCTCCCAGTACGCCCGCAGGTCCCGTACGGCCGCCGTCAGCTCGCGCCGCGGCGCCCGCAGCATCGGCGCCAGCGCCCGCGGCACGCCGTCCGGGAACACCCCGCGCAGATCCCGCCGCACCACGTCCGCACGCGTGCCCGCGACCAGCCTCAGCTCGTCGTCGACGGTCGCCAGCGGCGAGGCGGGGGTGGGCGCGAGGAAGCCGGGCAGGTGGTCGCGGGGTCCGGCGGTCAGCGCCCGGGTGCGGACCGCCTCCGGCCCGGTGGAGCGCAGCAGCGGGTCGTCGCGGTGCTCGGTGAGCCAGGGCATGTGGATGCCGCCGTACGCGGCCGGCGCGTGCAGCGCGCGGATGCTCGCCAGCAGCTCCCAGGCAGGGGAGATCGCCCAGCGCAGCAGGCCGAGGTCGGCGGCGCCGAGGGTGAGGACGATCGTCGTACGGGGCACGGTGGATTCACTCTAGCGTGAATCCGTTGTGATCCCCGGAGCCGCGTGCCGAAGCTGTCCGCCGTGACGAGCGATGACGTGGTGACGAGCACAGACGCGGCGGCGGGCGTCGACGACAGCGGGCGGCGCGACCGGCGCCGGTACCTGACGGCGTCGGGAGTGGCCCTGTGGGGCGCCCAGTTCGGGCAGATCGCGATCCCGCTGGCGGCGGTGACGACGCTGCACGCGGGCACGACGGGCACGTCCGTCCTCAAGACGACGCTGACGCTGCCGTTCGTCGTGCTCGGCCTGCCGGTCGGCGCCTGGCTGGACCGCGTACGCCGCCGCCCGGTGATGATCCGCGCGGACCTCGTACGGGCCCTGGCGCTGGCCACCGTACCGGCGGCGCACTGGGCCGGCCGGCTGACGATGCCGCACCTGTGGGCGGTGGTGCTCGTCGTCGGGGTGGCGACCGTGTTCTTCGACCTCGGCACCCAGAGCTACGTCAAGGACCTCGTCCCCCCGGCCCGGCTCGCCGCGGTCAACGGCCGGCTGGCCACCGTCACCCAGACCGCACTGGTCTGCGGCCCGCCCCTGGCCGGCTGGGCCGCCGGACTCCTCTCCGCCCCGACCGTCCTCGCGGCCACGGCCGCGGGCTACGCCTGGTCCGCACTCTGGCTCTCCCGCATCCGCGGCGCCGAGCACGCCGGGGGCGCCGAGCGCGCGGTGTCCGCCGCGCCGCCGCCGCGGCGCCGGCTGCGGCACGAGATCGCCGAGGGCGCCCGGTTCGTCTGGGGGCAACCGGTGCTGCGCGCGGTGCTGCTGGCGGGCTGCCTGGTCAACGTCGGCGTCGCCGCGACGACCACGCTGCTCCCCGTACTCACCCTCACGACCCTGCACTGGACCGAAGCCGAACTCGGCCTCTTCCTCGGCACCGGCGGACTGGGCGGCCTCGCCGGCGCCCTCACGGCGGTCCCCCTCACCCGCCGCCTCCACGCCGGCCGCGCGGTCCTGCTCATCGGCGCGGCCGTGGCCCCCCTGGCCCTCACCTTCCCCTTCCTCGGCGCCCCGGTCCCGGGCTGGCTGGCAGCGGCGGGCTGGGCGCTGGTGATGTACAAGGTCGGCTTCGACTCCGTCGTGATGATGACCTTCCGCCAACAGGTCACCCCGCCCCACCTGATGGGCCGCGTCAACGGCACGATGCGCGTCCTCTTCACGGCAGCGGTGGCCCTCGGCGGCGCCACGGCGGGCCTGGGCGCGGCGGTCGGCACCCGCTGGATCCTCACCACCGCGGCCCTGGCCCTGGCAGCCGTCTGGATCCCGATCGCGTTCTCCCCCGTACGCGCCGCAGCGTCCTTGGACGCTGCGGCGTGACGCGCGACGGGTGTGTCAGAGTTCGACGGCCCGGGCGTAGGCGACGAAGTCCGCCCAGGCGGCGGGGGACAGGGTGAGCTGACCGCCGTCCCTGTCCTTGGAGTCACGGACGTGGACGGCGTGCGGCATGATCGCCACCTCGACGCAGTTGTCGCCCTGGGTTCCGCTGTAGCTGCTCTTGAACCACTCCGGCTCAGTACTGCTCATAGCTCTCCTCGCATCTGCTCCAGCAGCTCCACGCTGGCCTCCCGGCTGAGTGCCTGAGAACTCAGCCTTGAGTAGCGCTGCTGCAGCATACCCACGTCAACCGGCCTGCTGATCAGGTTGCTTGACAGCTGCCCCTCGGAGTACCCGAGCCAACGGTGGTCTCTGGTTTCGGCGAGGTAGAGAGGGCCGTCGGGCCCAGCGTGATTCTCCTTGCGCAGCGGCATCACCAGGATCTCGATGTTGCGGCGTCGACCCCGTGAGAGCAGGTGGTCGAGGAGAGTCCGGGTGACCTCCACCCCGCCCATCCGCCGTTCCAGCAGCGCCTGTTCCAGAACGAAGCCGAAGTACGTGTTCGGCCGCTCGTCAAGGACGACTTGCCGGTCCAGCCGCCCGGCCACCTGACGCTCGATCTGCTCTTCGGTCAGGGGCGGCAGCCCGGTGTCGAGGAGCGCCCGGATGTACGGCTCAGGCTGCAGAAGCCCCGGGATGGTCCGGCATTCGTAGGCGTACAGAGTAAGAGCGTCCTCCTCGATCGACGCCCAGTGCTGGAACTTCGATGACAGGCCCACCTTCCTCGTCAGGCTCCTGCGCGTCGTCTTCAGCATCCTCGCGGCGAACTCCCCCAGAACCTCCTCCGACAGGGCGACGAGCTGCTGCGACGGAAACCGCCGTCCCTGCTCGACCCCCGCGATGGTGTACTGGGAGTACCTCATCTGCTCCGCCAACTGCTCCTGCGTCAGCCCCGCCTCTTCCCGGAGCACCTTCAGCACCGCCCCGAACGTCTTCAGGGAGTCCGACATCTCCGGTTCGCTCCCGTACAGCCCGCCGTTGCCCGCGTTCCCCATGCCCGGCCACCTCTCCTGTGCCACTGCCGGAACTCCAACCCCACAAAGAATCACGTTGAGTCACTGATTAAGTCCAGTCCGTAACCCGCCACAAGGCAGTTGTACGGGTCGCGTACGAGTCAGGAGGAAGTCGGTCGGATCAGAGTCGGGGCGTTCAATCTCCAGACCAGCGCACACCAGCCCACACAGTTACGTGACAGTCCTCAGGGCTCGCCGACGGTGCGCGCCGCGGTGCGGACCGCCTCCAGTCCCGCCGTGACGAGGGGGTGCGCGGCGCTGCCGCGGCGGACGACGGTGAGGAACCGGCGGGCGGGGGCCGGGTCGCCGAGGAGCGGGACCCGGGCGATGGGGTGCCGGGGCAGCGGCACCATGCGGGGTATGAGGCAGACGCCGAGGCCCTCGGCGACGAGGGCGGAGACCGCGTACCACTCCTTCACCTGGTGCGCGATGCGGGGTGTGAAGCCGGCGGCGGCGCAGGCGGCCGTGGTCAGGGGGTAGGTGTCGTTGCCGTGCTTTTTGACGATCCAGGGCTGGTCGGCGGCTTCCGCGAGGTGGACCCCCGCGGGGCGGGCGAGGGCGTGGTCCGCGGGGACGAGGAGGTCCTGGCGATCGGTCAGCAGCGGGGTCTGCTCGAAGCGGGGGTCGGTGACGGGCGGGGCGCTGGGGCCGGGGAGGACGAGGGTGAGGTCGACCTCGTCGGCGAGGAGCAGGCGGTAGCAGTCGGCGCTCTCCTCCTCAAGGATCAGCGGCTCCGTCAGCGGGTGCGACTCCCGCAGCCGGGCGACGGCCGGGGCGGCGAGGGCCGCCAGCGCGGAGGAGACCCCGCACAGGCGCAGGGTGCCGGTGAGGTCGGCGCGCTGCTGGGCCAGCTCCGCCTGGGCCGCCTCCCACTGCGTACGCAACGTGTCGGCGTGCCGGAGGACGACGTGTGCTGCCGGGGTCAGCCGCACCCGTCGGCCCTCCGGTCGCAGCAGCTCCACGTCCAGGTCGCGGGCGAGCATGCGGAGTTGCTGGGAGACGGCCGAGGGGGTGAGGTGCAGGGCGGCGGCGGTCGCGGTCACCGTGCCGTACTCGGCGAACGCCTGCAGGACGTGCAGCCGGTGGTCAATCATGTAGTGCAGACTAAACGTTTTCATGCAGGAACATTTGCTGGACGCGAACGGTCAGGGTGCCGAGCCTGGAGGCATGACCAAGGTTCCGGCGCCGACGCTGATGCTCGGCAGCGTGCTGAGCATCCAGTTCGGGCAGGCCCTCGGCAAGGAGCTGTCCGGCACGGTCGGCGCCGCCGGCACGGTGGCGCTGCGGCTGGGGCTGGCGGCGGTGCTCCTGCTGCTCGTGCACCGGCCGTCGCTGCCGCGCGGCCGGGCGGACGTGGCGGTCGTCCTCGGCTTCGGAACGGCCATCGCCGGGATGAACCTGATCTACCCCGCGCTGCTCCTCCTCCCTCTGGGCCTGGCCAGCGCCCTGCAACTCCTTGGCCCGATCACCCTCGCCCTGCTCGCCTCCCGCCGCCTCCGCGACGCGGGCTTCGCGGTCCTGGCGGCCTGCGGGGTCTGGCTCTTCCACATCCCGCAGGGCACGCGCTTCCCGCTCACCGGCGTGCTGCTCGCGCTGGCGGCGGGGGCGTGTATGGCCGCGTACCTGCTGCTGAGCAAGAAGGCGGGAGCCGGCGGCCCGGGCGGGGGCACGCTGGCCCTCGCGGTGACGTGGGCCGCGGTGCTGACGGTGCCCCTGGGCGTGGCGCGCGAGGGCACGCACCTGCTCGATGCCCGGGTGCTGCTCACGGGGGCGGTGGTCGCGGTGCTCTCGGCGGTC
Source organism: Streptomyces synnematoformans (assembly GCF_039531005.1). Taxonomy (NCBI): domain Bacteria; kingdom Bacillati; phylum Actinomycetota; class Actinomycetes; order Kitasatosporales; family Streptomycetaceae; genus Streptomyces; species Streptomyces synnematoformans. Next base: position 7,322 of record NZ_BAAAPF010000019.1, on the reverse strand, counting down.
CTCCCGTACTCCCTGGAGCTGGCGGCGCTACGCCGGCTGCCGACCCGCACCGTGGGGGTTTTGACCAGCCTGGAACCGGCGAGCGCGGGCCTGGCGGGAGTGCTGGTGCTGGACGAGCACTTGGTGGCGGTGCAGTGGGCGGCCCTGGCGTGTGTGGGTGCGGCCAGCGCGGGCGCCGTGGCGGGGTCGGCCCGAAGCAAGGCGGAGGAGTCCGTGGCGCCCGGGGCGTCCCCACCACGTCCCGCTCCTCGACCAACTTGATGATCCGCACGTCGGGCGCGTCGAGCGCCGTGGGCAGCGGGACCTCAGGGGGAGGCTGGCCCTCAGGGGTGGAGGGGGGGTAACCCCTACCAAGGGCGGGGGGAACCCGGATCGTTTCGGGGCCCGGTGATCCGTAGGTTCGTGGGTGCCGCCGCAGCAGCGGTGCACACCGACCTCGGAGGACCCCGTGATTCAGCTTCCCAGCCGCCCGGCCGTCGCGGCGTTCGCCCGGTTCGTGGTCTGCGGCGGGGGTGTCGGGCTGGCCTCCAGTGGTGCGCTCGTGCTGCTCGACGGGGCCATGCCGATGGTGGTCGCCAACGCGCTGATCACGGTGGTCTCGACACTGCTGGCCACCGAGCTGCACGGGCGGGTGTCGTTCCGCAGCGAGCGCGGCGGGTGGCGCGTGCACCTGCAGTCCGCGCTGACGGTCGCCGTCTGCTACGCCTTCACCACCGCCGCCCTCCTGGCGCTGCACACGGTGCGGGCCGACCCCTCGGTCGTCGCCGAGCAGGCCGTCTACCTCGCCGCCTCGGCCCTGGCGGGCGTCGGCCGCTTCGCGGTGCTCCGCGCGGTGGTCTTCGCCGACGCCCGCCGCGCCTACCGCGTCCCGGGGCTGCCCAGGACGTCGGTGGCGATGGCCGCGTAGCGGGAGGGCTCAGCCGGCGGTGGGGGCCAGGTCTTCCTCGGGTGCGGGGTTCGGGGTCTGCTTCCCCCGGCCCGTGCCCAGGCGCAACAGCAGCGAGGCCGTCGCCAGGGCCGCCCCGAACCAGATGACGCTCGTGACTCCGACGTGGTCCGCGAACAGGCCGCCGAACAGGGCGCCGAGCGCGATGCAGGTGTTGTACGCCATGGTGTTGAGCGACATGGCGGCCTCGAAGGTCCGGGGCGCGGCGGCGAGCGTCATGTTGATCTGAGACAGCTGCACGGCACCGAAGGAGAGCCCCCACAGGACGAGCGCGAGCACGGCGCCCTGTTCCGTGCTTCCGACGCCGCGCAACAGCAGCAGGGCCGCCAGCAGACCCGTGAGCCCGACGACGAACGTGCCTCGCAGGCTCCTGTTCACCGTGTGTCCGGCGACGAAGTTCCCGACGGCGCCGCCCACGCCGAAGATGATCAGGACGGTGGTGATGAAGGCGGACGACGCGTCCGCGGTGTCCTCCAGGTACGGGCGCACGAAGGTGTACGCGCCGAAGTGCCCGAGGACGAAGAAGACGACCATGAACAGCACCGTGCGCAGCTGCCCGTTCCTGACCGGCAGGCTGAACACCTCCCGGACGGACACGGCGTTCTGCGACGGCATCGACGGGACGAGGGCCGCGACCGCGAGGAAGACCAGCACGCTGAGGCCGGCCCAGATGCCGAAGGTGGTCCGCCAGTCGGTCTGCGCCTCGATGACGGTGCCGAGGGGGATGCCGACGACCGTGGCGATGGAGATGCCGGACATCACCACCGCGGCGGCCCGGTTCGCGTGCCGTTCGGGCACGATCCGCATGGCCATGCTCACGCCGATGGCCCAGAAGACGCCGCTGGCGAACCCCATGCAGAGCCGCGTGCCCAGGATCAGGGGATAGTTCGGCGAGACGGCGGTGACCAGGTTGCCGACGGCGAGGACCGCGAGCAGCGTGGTCAGCAGCGCACGCCGGTCGACGCGCCTGGTCCAGGCGACGATGAACGGCACACCGAGGCCGGCGGCGACGCCCTGGGCGGTGACCATGAGGCCGGCGGCGCCCACGGAGATGTCCAGGCTCTCGCTCAGCGGCGTGAGCAGGCCCACGGGCATCAGCTCGGTGGTGAGGAAGACGAAGAGGCTGGCCGTGATGGCGGCGACTCCCAGCCATCCCCTGGCGGACGAGGGCGGACTCTCGGTGACCTGTGCAGGCATGGCGAAGCTCCAGCGCGGTGTGCGGGGAAGGCCTGCCGCCGCGGGAAGGCGCGTGGCCGGCGGGCCGGTGAATTCCACACCCGATACTGGTTCTCACCGATCAATGAGTCCAACACATGCTTGTCATCATATTCATCTTGATGCGAGATGGATCTTCCCCGCACAGCACAACCGCCGGGCCGCTCCCCTGCTCGGGGACCGGCCCGGCGGCTCCGGGTCAGGCGGGGGTCAGCGCAGGTCGAAGCGGTCGAGGGTCATGACCTTGTCCCACGCCGCGACGAAGTCGCGCACGAACTTCTCCTTCGCGTCGTCGCTCGCGTACACCTCCGCCAGCGCGCGCAGCTCGGAGTTGGAGCCGAAGACCAGGTCCGCCCGGGTGCCGGTCCACTTGACCGCGCCGGTGGCCGCGTCGCGGCCCTCGAAGAGCTGGCCGTCGCCGTTGGCCGAGGTCCAGGTGACGCCCATGTCGAGCAGGTTGACGAAGAAGTCGTTCGTCAGCGTGCCCGGGGCCTCGGTGAGGACGCCGTGCGGGGACTGCCGGTGGTTGGCGCCCAGGACGCGCAGGCCGCCGACGAGGACGGTCATCTCCGGGGCGCTGAGGGTGAGCAGGTTCGCGCGGTCGAGCAGCAGGTACTCGGCGGGCAGCCGGCCGTCCTTGCCCAGGTAGTTGCGGAAGCCGTCCGCGGCCGGCTCCAGCGCGGCGAACGACTCGGTGTCCGTCTGCTCCTCGGTGGCGTCCGTGCGGCCCGGGGTGAACGGGACCTCGATCTCGACGCCGGCGTCCTTGGCGGCCTTCTCGACGCCCGCGGCGCCGGCAAGGACGATCAGGTCGGCCAGCGAGATCCGCTTGCCGCCGGACTGCGCCGAGTTGAACGCCTCCTGGACGCCCTCCAGCGTGCGCAGCACGCCCGCCAGGCGGTCGGGGTCGTTGACCTCCCAGCCGCTCTGCGGCTGCAGGCGGATGCGGGCGCCGTTGGCGCCGCCGCGCTTGTCGCTGCCGCGGAACGTCGACGCGGACGCCCACGCCGTGGAGACCAGGTCGGAGACCGACAGGCCGGAGTCCAGCAGCCGGGCCTTGAGCGCCGCGACGTCCGCCGCGTCGACCAGCTCGTGGTCGACGGCCGGCACCGGGTCCTGCCAGATCAGGGTCTCGGCCGGGACCTCCGGGCCGAGGTAGCGCACCTTGGGGCCCATGTCGCGGTGGGTGAGCTTGAACCAGGCGCGGGCGAAGGCGTCCGCGAACTCCTGCGGGTTGTCCTTGAAGCGCCGCGAGATCTGCTCGTACGCCGGGTCGAAGCGCAGCGACAGGTCCGTCGTCAGCATCCGCGGCTCGTGCCGCTTGGCGGGGTCGTGGGCGTCGGGGACGGTGCCCGCGCCGGCGCCGTCCTTCGGCCGCCACTGGTTCGCGCCCGCGGGGCTCTGGAACAGCTCCCACTCGTAGCCGAAGAGGATCTCGAAGAAGCTGTTGTCCCAGGTGGTCGGGGTGCCGGTCCAGGTGACCTCAAGCCCGCTGGTGATCGCGTCGCCGCCCTTGCCGGTGCCGTGGCTGTTGGCCCAGCCCAGGCCCATGGCCTCGATCGGGGCGCCCTCGGGGTCGGGGCCGACGGCGTCGGCGGGGCCGTTGCCGTGGGTCTTGCCGAAGGTGTGGCCGCCGGCGATCAGGGCGACGGTCTCCTCGTCGTTCATCGCCATCCGGCGGAACGTCTCGCGGATGTCGCGGGCCGCGGCGACCGGGTCGGGGGTGCCGTTGGGGCCCTCGGGGTTGACGTAGATGAGGCCCATCTGGACGGCGCCGAGCGGGTTCTCCAGGTCGCGGTCGCCCGTGTAGCGGTTGTCGCCGAGCCACTCGGTCTCGGGGCCCCAGTAGACGTCCTCCTCGGCCTCCCAGACGTCGGCGCGGCCGCCGGCGAAGCCGAAGGTCTCAAAGCCCATCGACTCCAGCGCGACGTTGCCGGAGAGGATCATCAGGTCGGCCCAGGACAGGTTCTGGCCGTACTTCTGCTTCACCGGCCAGAGCAGCCGGCGGGCCTTGTCGAGGTTGCCGTTGTCCGGCCAGCTGTTCAGCGGCGCGAAGCGCTGCTGGCCGGAGCCGGCGCCGCCGCGGCCGTCGTGGATGCGGTAGGTGCCGGCGCTGTGCCAGGCCATCCGGATGATCAGCGGGCCGTAGTGGCCGAAGTCGGCCGGCCACCAGTCCTGCGAGGTCGTCAGCACCTCGGCGATGTCCCGCTTGACCGCGGCCAGGTCCAGGCTCTGGAACGCCTCGGCGTAGTCGAAGTCCTCGTCGAGGGGGTTGGAGACGTCCGGGTTCTTGGCCAGGATCTTCACGTTCAGGCGCTCGGGCCACCACTGGCGGTTGCCGCCGCCCTGCGTCGGGTGCGGCGCGCGGGTGTGCACGACGGGGCAGCCCTCCGCCCCGTCCGGGTTGGTGTCGGTGACGTGTGCATCAGGCTTGTCGGCCATGAAAATCCTTCCGGACCATGCGGTTGAGGGTGCGGTGCTCGGAGGCCGCGGGGCGGGGGAAGCGGGGAAGCGCCGGGGCAGGCGCAGGCGACCGGTGCGGTATGACCGGCTGACGCCTGGACGCGACCCTCGAACCGGGCTCCGGGCAGCCCCGGGGTTCGAAACGGCGGCGTACGCGCATGTCGGAGTCTTCGTCTCCTGCCGTACGTGGTCTTCCTGTCTCCTGTGGCTTTCGCCGACTCCGATCCTACGGTGGACACATTCTAAGTCAAGAAGCCCGCCAAGTTCGTATCGGATCGGAGTGCGGGCGAGGGCGGTATTCGGACGGCCGTCCGGCGGGCGGTTCCGCGGTCAGAGCCAGCCGTTCCGGCGGAAGCCCCGGTGGACGGCGACGCAGGCCGCCACGATGACCAGCAGGACGGCCGGGTAGCCGTACGTCCAGCGCAGCTCGGGCATGTGGTCGAAGTTCATCCCGTACACCCCGCACACCATGGTCGGGATCGCGATGATCGCCGCCCACGCCGTGATCTTCCGCATGTCCTCGTTCTGCGCGACGGTCACCTGCGCCAGATGCGCCTGGAGAATGGAGTCCAGCAGCGCGTCGTACGACGCGACCTGGTCGGTCACCCGCTGCAGGTGGTCGGCGACGTCCCGGAAGTACGCCCGTATCCCGGGCTCGATGTGCGGCAGGGAGCCGCCGGCGAGCCGCTGCAGCGGCCGGTCCAGCGGCGTGACGGCCCGCCGCAGCTCCAGCAGCTCGCGCTTGAGCTGGTAGATCCGGCCGGCGTCGCCGCCGCGGACGTTCTCGCTGAAGACGGCGGACTCCGCGTCGTCGATGTCGCGCTGCACCGCGTCGGTCACCGCGAGGTAGTCGTCGACGACGTGGTCCGCGATCGCGTGCAGCACGGCCGCCGGGCCCTGCGCCAGCTGCTCCGGCGCCGACTCCAGCGACTCGCGCAGCGGGCCGAGCGAGCCGTGCGGCCCGTGCCGGATGGTGATCACGAAGTCGGCGCCGGTGAAGACCATCAGCTCGCCGGTCCCGACCACCTCGCTGGTGGCGGTCAGCTCCGCGTGCTCGACGTAGCGGACGGTCTTGAAGACCGCGAACAGCGTGTCGTCGTACCGCTCCAGCTTGGGCCGCTGGTGCGCGTGGACGGCGTCCTCGACCGCCAGCGGATGCAGTCCGAAGAGGTCGGCGAGCCCGGCGAACTCCTCCTGCCGCGGCTCGTGCAGCCCGATCCACACGAAGCCGTCGCCGCGCCTGCGCACCTGCCGCAGCGCCTCGGCGGCCGGGCGGTTGCCCTGCTGCAGCCGGGCGCCGTCGAGGTACGACACGCAGTTCACCACCGCGCTGCCGAGCGGCGAGCGGGCGGGGTGGCTCAGGTCCACCGTGCGCCGGGGTGCCCTGCGCACCGCGTGGCGGAGGTTTCTGATCATCGACACGGCGGGCTCCTTCGGCGGACCGGGGCCAGTCTGCCACCGGTCCGCCGCGTACCCCACCGCCCGGGGCGGCGCCCGACCCGCGGGCGGGAGGGGAGCGAGGGCGCGGGTCGCGGGGGAGCGGGGTCAGTCCCCGGCCGCGCGCCCCCGGCGGCGCTGTACGTAGAGGCGGCCGTCGGGCCCGCCGGTCCACTCCAGGCGTACGACGCCGGGGACGGCGGCGTCGGCGACGCGGTCGGGGTCGGCCCAGTGGCCGACGTTGGGGTTGCGGAAGAAGGTGGCCCAGAGCCGTCCGCCGGCGTCGGCGAAGATGTTGTTGTGGCCGGCGCCGACGCCCGCGGTCCAGCGCCGGGAGTAGGGGCCCTCGAAGCGGTCGGCGACGGCGACGACGGCGTCGTACTGGTACTGCACGCGGCCGTCGCCGCGGGGCTCGTAGGCGTACCGCGTGCTGCCGTACGGGTCGAGCGAGGCCCGGTTCCAGACGGCGTGCGTCAGGAAGTACTTCCCGCGGTGCTTGAAGACGTAGGCGCCCTCCAGGTACGGCTCGGGGGAGTAGCGCGTCTGCTCGAAGCGCGGCAGGTCCGTGGCCGGGACGATGTCCTCCATGTCGTCGCGGAACCTCGCGTACAGGTCGTTGTGCAGGACCAGCCAGGCGTCGTCGCCCTCGCTGTACAGACTGCCGTCGATGTGGTGGTACGCGCCGGGCTCGATGAACGCCGGGCCGCCCCGGAACGGGTCGCCGAAGGGCTTGTCGAGGTTGCCCTCGACCAGCCGGTGCGGGCCCTCCACCCCGCCCTCGCTGACCAGCATGAACGAACCGACCAGGCGGGAGTGGTCGCCCATGCAGGCGACGATGTACCAGCGCCCGCGGAAGTAGTGCACCTCCGGCGCCCAGGCGTTGCCGCGCTTGCCGAACATGTTGTCGTGCCAGTACTCCTGCCAGGGCGCGACGACGGTGCGCCCGGGCCGGTTCTCGCCGGCGAACTCCGGCGACCACACCTTGCCGCGTTCGGCGCCGGGGCGGATGCCGGTGGTGTCCGCCAGCCGCCACGGGCCGCGCAGGGAGCGGGCCGTCCACACGAAGATCCCGTCGTTCCACGGGCTCGCGGTCTCCAGCCCGGGTACGCGGCTGGTGCCGGTGGCGACGTAGAGCGCACGGCCGCCGACGTCGAAGCAGTTGACGTAGGTGTCGCGCATCCACACACGGCCGAGCTCCTCGTCCCGGGGGCGCAACTCCAGCGGCAGCACGAAGGAGTTGTCCGCGCGCGGCCACAGGGCG
>NZ_BAAAPF010000018.1:0-48767 GCF_039531005.1 Streptomyces synnematoformans | reverse complement strand
CGGCCCGGGCCGGGAGGGGCCGGTCCGGCCGTGGGCAAGCCGGAATCCGGCGCGCCCGCGCCGGAAGAGACCGGTCCGGCCGCGGTCGAGCCGGGTGGCGGGTCCCGTACGACAGGCGGCACCGCGACCACCGGCCGGGTCCGCGCCGCGCACGCCACCGGCGCCACCCGGGCCCTCGGGCCCGCGGCCCTACGGCGCCTGCTCGCGCCCGGTCCGCTGCCCACCCTCGTCCTCCTCCTCGCCTCCTTCGCGCTCACCGGCTACGCCGGTGTCCGCCTCTTCGACAGGGACCCCTTCGGCGTCGCGCTCTGGTTGGCCGGTGCGGCGGTGCTGCACGACCTGGCGCTGGTGCCCGCGTACTCGCTCGTCGACCGCGGCGCCCAGCGTGTACTGGGCCCGCGGCTGATCAACTACGTCCGCTTCCCCGCGGTCGTCTCCGGGCTGCTGCTGCTCGTCTACTTCCCGCTCATCACCCGCCAGGTCGGCGGCTACGAGCGCAAGACCGCGCTGCCGGCCGACGTCTACCTCCAGCGCTGGCTGCTGCTCACCGCGGCGCTGTTCGCGGCGTCCGCGCTGGTGCTCGCAGTGCGGCGAACCGTCGTCCGCCCGCGGTCCAGCGGTCCTCCTCGCGCCAGCGGCCGGCGGCCGCGTACCGCAGCAGGGCGGGCAGCCCGACCCGGGCCCAGGGGAAGGGCGGGCCGTGCCGGGCGCGGTCCGGGAGCAGGGCCCCCCGGTGGCCGCGCGCCCCGTCCGTGACGTGCACCTGCAGCCGCTCGTCCACGTCGTCGGCCGCGGCGGCCTCCACGACCAGCCGGCCCAGGGGGCGCAGCAGCGCGGCGGCGCGGCCGAGGAGGGCGGCGGGGTCGCCGCCGATGCCGACGTTGCCGTCGATGAGGAGGGCGGTGCCCCAGCGGCCCTCGCCGGGCAGCGGTTCGAACACCGACCGGCGCAGCGCGGCGGCGCCGCGCGAGCGGGCGTGCTCGACGGCCTCGGTGCTGACGTCGATGCCGAGCGCGGGGCGGCCCAGCTCGGCGAGGGCGGCGACGAGCCGGCCCGGGCCGCAGCCGATGTCCAGCACGGGCCCGGTGCAGCGGCGCAGCACGGTCACGTCGGCGCCGTCCGGCACGCCGCACCAGCGCTCCACTTCGAGCGGCAGCAGCCATCCGTCGTGCCGTCGGAGGAAGAGCGGGCCGCCGCCGCTGCGCAGGGCGTGCGCGTAGGGGTCGGCGCCGTCCCAGGCGGCGGAGTCGGCCGCGGGCTCGCTCGCGGGGGCGGTGTCGGTGTCGGTGTCCGCGGTGTGGGTGGCGGGCCCGGCCGGGCCGCGGGGTGGGGGCACGATCATCGGGCGGCTCGGCCGGGTGCGGGGCGGTCGCCGGCCGCGAGGCGGCGGGCCGTCGCGGCGAAGCGGCCGCGCGGGGCGGCCTCGGCGACCAGCGGGACGTCCGCCGGGGTGTCCACGTCGCGCAGCGGCGGCAACTCCCGTACGCGCAGGCCCGCCCCCAGCAGCCGGCGGCGCTGCGCGGCACCGGTCCGGTCCGTCGACATCGGCACGCCGCGCAGCAGCTCCGGGTCCGGCCGCGAGAGGCCCAGCGCCCAGAAGCCGCCGTCGAGCGCCGGCCCGAGGTAGGCGTCGCAGGCCGACCAGGCGTCGTCGGCAAGGGCGGGCGCGAGCAGTTCGGCGGTGAGCTGCGGGGTGTCCATGCCGACGAGCAGCGTCGGCCCCGTACAGCCGCCGAACGCGGCGGCGAGCCGCTCGTCGAGCCCGCCGGCGGCCTGCGGTACGACGTCGAAGCCGGGCGGCAGCCAGTCGCCGGGGCTGCCGTCGAGGGCCAGCACGCGGCGCCGGGCGGGCAGGTCGCGGACGACGGCGAGGGTGTCGGCGAGCGCCGCCTCGGCGAGCTGCGCGGCTTCGCCGGGGGCGTACGCGGGGGAGAGCCGGGTCTTGACCCGGCCGGGGCGGGGCTCCTTGGCGATGACGAGGAGGGTGACGCCGGCACCGCCGCTCACCGCGCCGCCCCCGTACCCCGCCCCTCGGCGGCCCCCGCGCCGGCGGGCGACTCCGCGCCCGCCGGCGCCGTCCGCAGGACACCCCGCATGTCGTGGACCGCGTGCCACGTCCCCCGCCACGTCCCCGTCACCTTCGACCGCCCCGTCCGGGGCGCGTACGGCACGTCCAGCTCCGCGATCCGCCACCCCGCGTCGGCGGCGCGTACCACCGTCTCCAGCGGATACCCGCTGCGCCGGTCCGCGACCGCCAGCTCCAGCAGGCCCGCCCGCCGGGCGGCCCGCATCGGGCCCAGGTCGTGCAGCCGCACCCCCGTGCGGCGGTGCAGCATGCGGGCCAGCGCCACGTTGCCCGCCCGGGCGTGGAGCGGCCACGCGCCGCGGGCGGTGGGGCGGCGGCGGCCGAGGACGAGGTCGGCGGTGCCCGCGGTGACCGGCTCGGTGAGCCGGGGCAGCAGGCCGGGGTCGAGGGAGCCGTCGCAGTCGCAGAAGCAGACCAGCTCGGCCGTGGCCGCCCGCAGGCCCGCCGCGCAGGCGGCGCCGAAGCCGCGCTGCGACTCGGGTACGACGGTGGCGCCGAGTTCGCGGGCGAGGTCGCCGGAGCCGTCCGTGGAGCCGTTGTCGACCACGATCGCGCGCCAGCCGGCGGGGATGCGGGACAGGACCCAGGGCAGTGCGGCGGCCTCGTCCAGACAGGGGAGTACGACGTCGGTCATGGCCACCACCCTACGAGCGCAAAAGTGGCATAACGGACGCAAGGTTCTTACGAATCACGGACGTCGCCGACCGCCGTCCGTTCGGCCTCTGCCCACCGGCCCCACCCGTGCCACGCTGGCGCCATGGACTCCGTCCCCTCCGGCCGGTCCCGGCCACCCGGCAGCCCGGCCCGCGTGCTCGTCGTCGACGACGACCCCACCGTCGCCGAGGTCGTCGCCGGCTACCTCGACCGGGCCGGCTACACCGTCGACCGCGCCGCCGACGGCCCGCAGGCGCTGACCGCCGCCGCCACCGCCCGGCCGGACCTCGTCGTGCTCGACCTGATGCTGCCCGGCATGGACGGCCTGGAGGTCTGCGCGAAGCTGCGCGCCACCCGCCCCGTACCGGTGATCATGCTCACCGCCCGCGGCGACGAGGACGACCGCATCCTCGGCCTCGAACTGGGCGCCGACGACTACGTGACCAAGCCCTTCAGCCCCCGCGAGCTGGTCCTGCGCGTCGAGTCGGTGCTGCGCCGCAGCCGCGCCGCGGCGCCCGGCGGGGGCGAGCTGCGCGGCGCCGGGCTCACCCTGGACCCCGAGGCGCGCCGGGCCGCCAAGCACGGGGCCGAGCTGGCGCTGACCCTGCGGGAGTTCGACCTGCTGGCGCACTTCCTGCGGCACCCGGGGCGGGTGTTCGGGCGGGAGGAGCTGATGCGGGAGGTGTGGGGCTGGGAGTTCGGCGACCTGTCGACGGTGACCGTGCACGTACGGCGGCTGCGCGGCAAGGTCGAGGACGACCCGGCCCGGCCGCGGCTGATCACCACGGTGTGGGGCGTCGGCTACCGCTTCGACGCGTCCGGCGCCGCCGCCGCCCCCGGCGACGGCGGCGGCGAAGCCCCCGCCGCCCACGACCCCGGCGCACCCCCCGCCCGAGGTGACGCCCCGTGAACGACATCCTCCTCATGGCGGTCTTCGCCTTCCTCGGCGCCGCCGTCGCCGGCGTCCTCGGCGCCGTGGCCCTGCGCCTGCTGCGCAACCGCTCCCTCGTCGTCTCCGTCTCCGTCGTCGCCGCGACCGCCGTCACCGCGATGCTGCTCGGCACCCTCTCGGTGGCCCGCGAGATGTTCCTCTCCGGCCACGACCTCACCGTCGTCAGCATCGTCATCCTCATGGCCGCGGTCGTCTCCCTCGCCACCGCCGTCCTCCTCGGCCGCTGGGTCGTCGCCCGCAGCAACGCGCTGGCGGAGGCCGCCCGCTCGTTCGGCCACGACTTCGACAAGGGCGGCTCCTTCGCACCTCCCGCCGGCGACGCGACCGCCGAGCTGGCGGCGCTGAGCCGGGAGCTGGCGGCGACCGCCGAGCGGCTGGCGGAGTCCCGGCAGCGGGAGCGGGCGCTGGACGCCTCCCGGCGCGAGCTGGTCGCCTGGATATCGCACGACCTGCGTACGCCGCTGGCCGGGCTGCGCGCCATGGCGGAGGCGCTGGAGGACGGCATGGCCGCAGACCCCGGCCGCTACCACCGGCAGATCCGGGCCGAGACCGAGCGCCTCGACGCCATGGTCGGCGACCTCTTCGAACTCTCCCGCATCCACGCGGGCGCGCTGTCGCTGGTGCCCACCCGGATGTCGGTGTACGACCTCGTCGGCGACGCGCTGGCGGGCGCGGATCCGCTGGCGCGCGAGCACGGGGTACGGCTCGTCGGCGAGCCGCCGGAGCCGGGGCCGGCCGCGGCGGTGCCGGTGGAGGTGGACGGCAAGGAGATGACCCGGGTGCTGGGCAACCTCCTCGTCAACGCCATCCGCCGCACCCCCGCCGACGGCACGGTGGCCGTCACCGTCCGGGAGCGGGAGGGCGCGGCGGTGGTCGTCTCGGTCACCGACCAGTGCGGCGGCATCCCGGAGGAGGACCTGGCGCGGGTCTTCGACACGGGCTGGCGCGGCAACCACGCCCGTACGCCGGTGCCGCCCGCGGGGGCGGGACTGGGGCTGGCGATCGTCCGGGGGATCGTCGAGGCGCACCGGGGGCGTACGGAGGTGCGCAACGTGCCTGGCGGCTGCCGCTTCGAGGTCACCCTCCCCGCGGCCACGAGCCGGCCTGCGGCGGCGCCGGGTTGATCCGCCGCACCCACGGCCGGACCGGGACGGAGCCGTCCCGCCCCGGCGCCGTCCCGGTCCGGCCGCACCGCTCGCGGGCTACCGCGGCGCCGCCCCCAGGGGCGACTTCGCGAACTCCGTCACCCCCTCCTCGAACCCCACCGCCGGCCGCCAGCCCAGCTCCGCCCGCAGCCGCGCCGAGTCCGCGGTGATGTGCCGTACGTCGCCGAGCCGGTACTCTCCCGTGACCACCGGCGCCGGCCCGCCGTACGCCGCGGCCAGCGCGTCCGCCAGCTCTCCGACGGTGTGGACGTCGCCGCTGCCCGCGTTGTACGCCGTGAGCGCCCCCGCCGCCGCTTCGGCTCCGGCTCCGTGCACCGCCTCCAGCGCGCGGACGTTGGCCTCCGCGACGTCCCGGACGTGGACGAAGTCCCGCCGCTGCGCCCCGTCCTCGTACACCCGCGGCGCCTCGCCCCGCTCCAGCGCCGAGCGGAAGAAGGAGGCGACTCCGGCGTACGGGGTGTCGCGCGGCATCCCGGGGCCGTAGACGTTGTGGTAGCGCAGCGACACCGCGCGGGCGCCGGTGACGCGCGCCCACACCCCGGCCACGTGCTCCTGCGCCAGCTTGGTCGCCGCGTACACGCTCCGCGGGTCCGCCGGCGCGTCCTCCGCCACCAGCCCGGGCCGCAACTCCGCGCCGCAGCGCGGGCACCGCGGCTCGAAGCACCCGTCGGCGAGGTCGGCCTCCGCCCGCGGCAGCGGCCGTACGGCGCCGTGCGCGGGGCAGTCGTAGCGCCCCTCCCCGTATACGACCATCGACCCCGCCAGCACCAGCCGCCGCACGCCGGCGTCCGCCATCGCGGCGAGGAGCACGGCGGTGCCGAGGTCGTTGACGCCGACGTACGCGGGCGCGTCGGCGAAGTCCTCGGTGAGGCCGACCATCGCGGCCTGGTGGCAGACGGCGTCGGCGCCGGCGAGCGCCGCCGCGACGGCCTCGCGGTCCCGGACGTCGCCGCGCACGTACGCGGCGCACCCCGGCCCGGCGGCGGCCGGGTCCCGTACGTCCAGCACCACAGCCTCGTGCCCCCGCTCCGCGAGGGCGGAGACCACGTGCGATCCGATGAACCCGGCGCCGCCGGTGACGAGTACGCGCATGCCGGCGAGCCTAGGGCCGCCGGCCGCGGCGGAAGGCCGCTGCCGCGCCCGACGTCACACTCCGGTAAGACGCCGGCGGGCGGGCCGGCGAAGGCGGTCCTATCCAGCAATCCAGAAGATATTCTTACTCCTTCGAGCGATTGCTGCCGCTATGCCCGGAGCCTAGCTTCGGTGCCATGACGACCTCGCCTGAAGAAACGTCCGCGTCCGTCGAACCCCCCGACCGTCTCAGCCTCGACACCGCCGCCGCACGGAACCTCACGACGACCACCAAGACGCCCCCGCAGATGCAGGGGATCTCGTCCCGCTGGCTGCTCAAGGTGCTGCCGTGGACGGAGGTCAAGGGCGGTGCGTTCCGGGTGAACCGGCGCCTCACCCACACGCTCGGCGACGGCCGGGTCGAGTTCACGTCCGTCGGCGACCAGGTGCGTGTCATCCCGCAGGAGCTGCGGGAGCTGCCGCCGCTGCGCGCGTTCGAGGACGAGGAGGTGCTGACCGCGCTGGCCGGGCGGTTCGAGCAGCGGGAGGTCGCGCCGGGGGACGCGGTGGTGTCCGCGGGCGCGGCGGCGGACACGGTCGTGCTGGTCGCGCACGGGCGGCTGGAGCGGGTCGGCGCCGGGAAGTACGGGGACGAGACGGTCCTCGGCGTCCTCGCCGACGGCGACCACGTCGGCGAGGAGGTGCTGCTCGCCGACGACGGCACGTGGCCGTTCACCGTACGGGCCACGACCCGCGGGACGGTGCTGGTGCTCGCGCGCTCCGCGCTCGACGAGCTGCTGGAGCAGGCGGCGGGGCTGCGGGAGCACCTGGCGGCGCTCCGCGCGATTCCGCAGCAGCGGCAGAACAGCAAGGGTGAGGCGGAGATCGAGCTGGCCTCCGGCCACCGCGGCGAGCAGGACCTCCCCGGCACCTTCGTGGACTACGAGCTGACGCCCCGGGAGTACGAGCTGGAGGTCGCCCAGACCGTCCTGCGCGTGCACAGCCGCGTCGCCGACCTCTACAACGAGCCGATGAACCAGGTCGAGCAGCAGCTGCGGCTGACCGTCGAGGCGCTGCGCGAGCGCCAGGAGCACGAGCTGGTCAACAACCGCTCGTTCGGCCTGCTGCACAACGCCGACCTCAAGCAGCGCATCCACACCCGCTCGGGCCCGCCGACACCCGACGACCTCGACGAGCTGATCTCCCGCCGCCGCCAGACGCACGTGCTGCTGGCCCACCCGCGCGCGATCGCGGCCATCGGCCGGGAGTGGAACAAGCGCGGCATCTACCCGCCGCGCACGGAGTACCTGGGCAGCGAGGTCAACAACTGGCGCGGCATCCCGCTGCTGCCGTGCAACAAGATCCCGATCACCCCGGAGGCGACCAGCTCGGTCATCGCGATGCGGCTCGGCGAGGCGGACCAGGGCGTGGTCGGGCTGCACCAGACGGGGCTGCCGGACGAGATCCGGCCGGGCATGAACGTCCGGTTCATGGGGATCAGCGACAAGGCGATCATCTCGTACCTGGTGAGCACCTACTTCTCCGCCGCCGTGCTCGTCCCCGACGCGCTCGGCATCCTGGAGGACGTGCAGATCGGCGCCGGCTGACGGGCGGGGGCCGCGGGCCGCGGACGCGCCGGCCGGGTGCCGCCCGGCCGGCCGTCACTCCCGCGGGCCCGGCCACGTCCAGTCCGCGACCTCCGGCAGGTCGGTCCCGTGCGCGCGGACCCAGGCGTGGTGCCTGCCCCGTACGTCCGCCATCCGCTGCCGCAGCGCCGCCGCCCGCACGGCCAGCCCGGGGACGCGGTCGATGACGTCCATGACCAGCCGGTAGCGGTCGAGGTCGTTGCGTACGACCATGTCGAACGGCGTGGTCGTGGTGCCCATCTCCTTGTATCCGCGCACGTGCAGCTGGTCGTGGCCGGCGTGCCGGTAGGCGAGCCGGTGGATCAGCCACGGATAGCCGTGGTAGGCGAAGACGACCGGCTTCTCGTGGGTGAAGACGGAGTGGAACTCCCGCGCGGTCATGCCGTGCGGATGGTCCTCGTGCGGCATCAGCCGGGCGATGTCGACGACGTTGACGACCCGTACCGCCAGCTCCGGCAGGTGCTGGCGCAGCAGCGCCGCCGCGGCCAGCACCTCCTGCGTGGGCACGTCCCCGGCGCAGGCCAGCACCGCGTCGGGCGCCTCGCCCGGGCGCTCGGTGCCGGCCCACTCCCAGATGCCGACGCCGCGCAGGCAGTGCGCGCGGGCCTCCTCCGGCGTGAGCCAGTCGAACGACGGCTGCTTGCCGGCGACGACGACGTTGACGACGTCGCGGGTGCGCAGCACGTGGTCGGCCACGCACAGCAGGGTGTTGGTGTCCGGCGGCAGGTAGACCCGGACGGAGCCGGGGCTCTTGTTGAGGATGTGGTCGACGAAGCCGGGGTCCTGGTGGCTGAAGCCGTTGTGGTCTTGCCGCCAGACGTGCGAGGTCAGCAGGTAGTTGAGCCCCGCGACCGGGGCCCGCCAGGGCTCCTCGCCCGCGGTCCGGATCCACTTGACGTGCTGTGCGGCCATGCTCGCGACGATGTGCGCGAACGCCTCGTACGACGAGAACAGCCCGTGCCGGCCGGTGAGGACGTACCCCTCCAGCCAGCCCTGGCACAGGTGCTCGGAGAGCACCTCCATGACCCGGCCGTGCGGCCCGTGGTGCTCGTCGGTCTCCTCCGTCTCCGCCTGCCACGCCCGGTCCGTGACCTCGAACAGCTCCTGCAGCCGGTTCGACGCGGTCTCGTCCGGGCCGAAGACGCGGAAGTCGCGGCGCTCCGCGGTGTCGGCCATCACCTGCCGCAGCATGCCGCCGAGCACCCGGGTCGGCTCGTGGCGCCGCACGCCGGGCCGGTCGACGGCGACGGCGTACCGGTCGGGCCCCGGCAGCGGCAGGCTGCGCAGCAGCCGGCCGCCGTTGGCGTGCGGGTTGGCGCCGAGGCGGCGGTCGCCGTGCGGCACGCAGGCGAGCACCTGCGGGCGCGGCCGGCCGTCGGCGTCGAAGAGCGTCTGCGGCTCGTACGAGCGCAGCCACCGCTCCAGCTCCGCCAGGTGCCCGGGGTTCTCCCGCACCCCGGGCAGCGGCACCTGGTGGGAGCGCCACGTGCCCTCGACCGGCGTGCCGTCGACGTACTCCGGCCCGGTCCAGCCCTTGGGGGTGCGCAGCACGATCGCCGGCCAGCGGGGGCGGGCCGCCGTCCGGCCGCGCCCGCCCTTCGCGCGCGCGGCCTGCTGGATCTCGGCGATCCGGTCCAGCGCGGCGTCCGTGGCCGCGGCCATGTCCCGGTGCGCGCGGGCGGTGTCCCCGGGAGCCGAGCCCGCGCTGACGTGCAGCGGCTCGTGGCCGTAGCCGCGCAGCAGCTCGTCCAGCTCGCTCTCCGGGATGCGGGAGAGCACGGTGGGGCCGGCGATCTTGTAGCCGTTGAGGTGCAGGACGGGCAGCACGGCGCCGTCGTGCACCGGGTCGAGGAACTTGTTCGCGTGCCACGACCCGGCCAGCGGCCCGGTCTCCGCCTCGCCGTCGCCGATGACGCAGACCGCGACGAGCCCGGGGTTGTCGAAGGCCGCGCCGTAGGCGTGCGCGAGCGAGTAACCCAGCTCGCCGCCCTCGTGGAACGACCCGGGCACCACCGGCGCGACGTGGCTCGGCGTCCCGCCGGGGAAGGAGAACTGCCGGAACAGCCGCGCCATGCCGGCGGCGTCGCGCGACACGTCGGGGTGCGCCTCCCCGTACGAGCCGTCGAGCCAGGCGCCGGCGTAGACGGCGGGGCCGCCGTGGCCGGGGCCCCAGACGCAGACGGCGTCGAGGTCGCGGGCCCCGATGACGCGGTTGAGGTGGGTGTAGACGAGGTTGAGGCCGGGGCAGGTGCCCCAGTGGCCGAGCAGCCGCGGCTTGATGTCGCCGGGCGTCAGCGGCTCGGTGAGCAGCGGGTTGCGGGTGAGGTAGATCTGGCCCGCGGCCAGGTAGTTGAGGGCGCGCCAGTGGGCGTCGAGGTCGGCCTGCTCCTGCTTCTTCATCGTCGTCCCGTCGGCGAGGGGGCGGTGTGCAGCGGTACGGCCCAGTCTTACGGCCCCGAGGGCCGCCCACCACCGGGCGGCGCGCGCCGCGCCCCCGCCCGCCCCGGACGGCCCTCCTACCACCCGAATGGCGGGCACGGCCCGCACGGGACGAAGGGTACGGGTGGGACAGACTGCCTCGTATGTGGACGGCGAACCCGGGGACCGGTGATCACATGGCCGTGTCGGTGTCGGTCGTGCTGCTGCTCCTCGTGCTGGCGGTGGTGTTCCTGCGCAGCGGCTCGCTCAAGACCTCGCACGCGGTGGTCTGCGTGCTGCTCGGCTTCTACCTGTCCGGCACCACCGTCGCCCCGACGATCCAGTCCGGTCTGGAGGCCACGGCGAACGTGGTGAGCAGCATCCGGCCGTAACTATATGGCCGCGCTCGAAACTCACGGACCGCCCGGCGCGTTGAACGCCCGGGGATGACCTTGGTGGACGCCTGATCGGAATCAAGCGCGCACGCTGGGTGCACGTGCATTTGCGCGTGCACGTAGCCGCCAACACAGCTATGATCCCCGACAGTTGACATTGGCAACCACCTTGGAGAAGCGCTGTGGCCCACGCATACAACGGCATTGCGGCCAGAGATCTTCACGGCGCCGTCTGGCAGAAGAGCCGGCACAGCAACTCGCAGGGTTCCTGCGTCGAGTTCGCCAGACTCCCCGGCGGCGAGATAGCCGTTCGCAATTCCCGATTTCCCGAAGGACCCGCGCTCGTCTACACCCGTGCCGAGGTGGAGGCGATGCTGCTGGGCGTCAAGGATGGAGAGTTCGACCATCTCGTAACTGACTGACACTGACCGACCACCCCCCATTTCCCGGCTGCCCCGCACGCTTCCGCCGTCCCTTCGGAACCGGAAGGCAGCCGGCCGCCCACGGATCCCGGGCCGGGATTTCGCCGTTACCGGCGCCGCTCGCCGACGGCCCCGGATCCGCACGGAATGCGATCGCTCCCTTTCCGTCCGCGAACGGTTTCGGAGCGTGAATCGGCCCGTATCCGGGACACCGCGACGCGTCATCGTCGCTGCGCAGCGGTCCTATTCCCGTACCGCGGGCGGGCGCGCGGACAGCGGGCAGCGCCGGACGGTCCGCCGCGCAGGACGCCGTGCAGGGCGTACAGAGAGAAGAGAACGGCCGCCCGGTCACCGGACGGCCGTACTGTCATGCGGTCATGCGGCCGGACGTACGGCGGCGCCGGCGTGCGGCCGTCAGTCGGCCTGCACCGCCGGCGCCGGCAGGTGGAACACCGCCCACACCACCTTGCCGTGCATCGGGCCGTCCAGCGGGTGCCAGCCCCAGCTGTCGCTGAAGGAGTCGACCAGGTACAGGCCGCGCCCCGACTCGGCCCCCACGTCGGCCACCCCGGCCACCGGGCTCGCGGTACTCGGGTCGCGTACGGCGCACACCAGCCGCGACGTCCAGCGCATCAGGTGCAGCCGCACCGCGGCGTCCTGGCCGTTGCACCCGGCCAGGGCGTGCCGCAGCGCGTTGGTGACCAGCTCGGAGACGACCAGCGCGACGTCGTCGCTCAGGTCGGTCAGCTCCCAGTGCCGGAGCGTGGTGTGCGTGAAAGCGCGCGCGCCGCTGACGGATTCATGGCTGCCGGATATCGCACAGGACGCGGCACCGTCGACGGCTCCGGAGTCCAGCGGGGGCAGCCCTCGCCATAAGGGCGCGAGCACGGCTGCTGCTTCGGTCCCCATGCGCGGCACTCCCCAGTCGCGTGCGTGTCTGTCGTCACCGTGCGGATGCCTATCGTTCCGAATGCCTTTGGCAGATGCAAGGGCAGATGCACGTGCACGAGCGAGGATTGTGTAGCAACTTACTGTTTCGCGAGCATTGCCCGGCAAGATTTTCTCGATTGAGTAACCGTTCGGGCACGCAATGGTACGGAGTGATGGCAGTATGGGCCGGTGGCGCCGGGGGCGCGCTTGTAGTGCCATGTCCTTGTAAGTGCCATGTCGCCGAGGTGGGTGGAGGGCTCCGATGGCCGTGGACGGATCAAGCGGATCGGTCGTGCGCCGTATCCTGCTGGGCTCGCAGCTCAGACGGCTGCGGGAGGAACAGGGGATCTCGCGCGACGCCGCCGGATACGCGATCAGGGCCTCGGAATCCAAGATCAGCCGGATGGAGCTGGGCCGGGTGAGTTTCAAGAGCCGAGACGTCGAGGACCTGCTCACGCTGTACGGCGTGACCGATCAGACCGAGCGCGACGCACTGGTCGGCCTCGTCAGCGAGGCCAACACCGCGGGGTGGTGGCACAGCTACAGCGACGTGCTGCCCGGCTGGTTCCCCACCTACGTGGGGCTGGAGTCGGCCGCCTCCGGGATCGACGTGTACGAGGTGCAGTTCGTGCACGGCCTGCTGCAGACCGAGGAGTACGCGCACGCCGTCGTCACCGCGGGCCTGCCCACCTCGCCCGCCGAGGCGGACAAGCGCGTCGGCGCCCGGCTGGAGCGGCAGAAGCGGCTCTACGCCGAACATCCCGCCCAGCTCAAGGCGGTGCTCGACGAGGCCGCGGTGCGCCGCCCGTACGGCGGCCGGCAGGTGATGCGCAAGCAGCTGCAGCACCTGCTCGACGCCTCCGAGATGGCAAACGTGTCGCTGCGGGTCATCCCGCTGGCCCAGCACGGCCATACCCCCGACTCCGGCGCCTTCACCATCCTGCGCTTCCCGGAGGAGGACCTCTCCGACGTCGTCTACGTGGAGCATCTGACGAGCGCGCTCTACCTGGACAAGCCGGAGGACGTCGGTACGTACGCGAAGGCCATGGACCTGCTCCGCGTCGCCGCCCAGGACGAGGCCGAGTCACGGGAGTTGCTGCACGGGATCATCCGGGAGGTGTAGGGAGGCGCGCCTCGCGCACCAGTACGATAGCGTGCAAGCGGTTACAGCCGTGGCCGCCGTCCGCCGTGCGCAGGGGTGCTGCCTCGCTCATGTCTCTCTTCTCCGACCTGGCCCTGCAGTACATCGACGGCAAGTGGTGCCCCGGCGCCGGCTCGTGGGACCTCATCGACCTCGACCCGTACACCGGTGAGCGGCTCGCGGCCGTCACCGTCGCGACCGCCGCCGAGGTGGACGCCGCGTACCGCGCGGCGGAGCGGGCACAGCGGCTGTGGGCGGAGCACTCGCCGTACGAGCGCCGGCTGGTCTTCGAACGCGCCCTGCGGCTGGTGGAGGAGCGCGAGGAGGAGATCACCCGCGCGATCGTGGCGGAGCTGGGCGGCACCCGGCTGAAGGCCGCGTTCGAGATCGCGCTCACCAAGGACGTGCTGCGCGAGTCCGTGTCGTACGCGCTGCGCGCCGAGGGCCGGGTCCTGCCGTCCCCGACGCCCGGCAAGGAGAACCGCGTCTACCGGCTGCCCGTGGGCGTCGTCGGCGTCATCAGCTCGTACACCTTCCCGCTCTTCCTGGCGGCCAAGTCCGTCGCGCCCGCGCTCGCCCTCGGCAACGGCGCGGTCCTCAAGCCGCACCGGTACGCGCCCGTCGTCGGCGGCACGCTGCTCGCGTGGCTGCTGCAGGACGCCGGGCTGCCGCCCGGGCTGCTGAACGTCGTCGTCACCGACACCGCCGAGATCGGCGACGCCTTCATCGAGCACCCCGTGCCGCGCGTGCTGTCCTTCACCGGCTCCACCGAGGCCGGCCGGCACGTCGCGGGCGTCGCCGCCCGGCACTTCAAGCGGACCGTGCTGGAGATGAGCGGCAACTCGGCGCTCGTCGTGCTCGCCGACGCCGACGTCGACTACGCCGTGGACGCCGCCGTCTTCAGCCGCTTCGCCCACCAGGGGCAGGTGTGTATGGCCGCGGGCCGGGTGCTGGTGGACCGGGCGGTGCTGGCGGAGTTCACGGAGAAGTTCGTCGCCAAGGCCGCCGCGCTCACCGTCGGCGACCCGGCCGACCCCGCCACCCAGCTCGGCCCGCTCATCGGCGCCCGCGAGGCGGCAGACCTCGCCGGCCAGGTCGACGCCGCGCTCGCCGCCGGCGCGACCGCGCTGCTGCACGGGCGCACCGACGGCACGCTGGTCGCGCCGAGCGTGCTGACCGGGCTGCCGGCGGACAGCGACGTGCTGCGGCGGGAGTTCTACGGGCCGGTGGCGTTCGTGCTGCCGTTCACGGGCGAGGACGAGGCCGTACGGATCGTCAACGACACCCCGTTCGGGCTGAGCGGCGCCGTGCACACCCGGGACCTGGAGCGGGGCGTACGGCTGGCGCGGCGGATCGACTCGGGGATGGTGCACGTCAACGACGGCACGATCCACGACGAGCCGCTGGTGCCGTTCGGCGGCGAGAAGTGCTCGGGGGTGGGGCGGCTGAACGGCGAGGCCACGGTCGACGCCTTCACGACGCTGAAGTGGATCTCCGTCCAGCACGGGCGGACGCGCTTCCCCTTCTGAGCGGCCGTACGCGCCGCCCCCGGCCGGTTCACCCGTTCGGCGGCGGGTGTGTCGCCCGGCCCCCCGGGCACCCGGAGCATGACGGTGACGGATCCCCCTCCCGTACCCCACTTGACAGGAGACCCGTGATGACCGCTCCCACCACCGCCAGGAACGCCCGCGACCTCATGCACGAAGGCTGCGAGTGCATCGACTCGAACGAGTCGGTCGCCACCGCCGCCGCGAAGATGCGCTCCATGGACGTCGGAGTCCTGCCCGTGTGCGGCCAGGACGGCAAGCTCGCCGGCATGATCACCGATCGCGACATCGTCGTGGAGTGCGTCGCCCAGGGCCGGGACCTGACGACCTGTCTGGCCGGCGAGCTGGCGACCGGGCGCCCGGTGTACGTGGACGCCGGCGCCCCCGTCGAGGACGTCCTGCGCACGATGGAGCAGCACCAGGTGCGCCGCGTCCCGGTGATCGAGGACCACCGGCTCGTCGGCCTGATCAGCGAGGCCGACCTGACCCAGAGCCTGACGGACGAGCAGATGGCGAGCTTCTGCCGCAGCGTGTACGCGGGCGGCCACCACTGACGTCCGTACCGCGTACCGCCGTACCGGACGGCGGAGGGCCGGGCTCCCGCGCGGGGGGCCCGGCCCTCCGCCGCGACGGCGCCGGTGCCGCCGCGGGCGCGCCCCCGTCCCTCGTGCTAGTCAAGGTTGACTAGGCTGTGGGCCATATCTTCCCGCGGGAGGGAACGGGAAAGAAGGAGGTCCCTTGTCCTCGACTCGCCTCCTGGTCCTGGGCGCGGTCCGCCGGCACGGCCGGACGCACGGCTACCAGGTCCGGGCCGACCTGGAGTACTGGGGCGCCCACGAGTGGTCCAACGTCAAACCCGGCTCGATCTACCACGCGCTCAAGCAGATGGCCAAGCAGGGCCTGCTGATCGCCCACGAGGTGGCGCCCAGCACGGCCGGCGGCCCGCCGCGCACCGAGTACGAGATGACGGACGCGGGCGACGCCGAGTACTTCCGGCTGCTGCGCGGCGCGCTGCGCCGCCACGACGAGAAGATCGACCTCCTCACCGCGGGCGTCGGCTTCCTCGTCGACCTGCCCCGCGCCGAGGCCGTGGCGCTGCTGAAGGAGCGGCTGGAGGCGATGGAGGAGTGGCGCGCCGAGGTCCTGCGGCACTACTCGCCCCAGGACGGCGAGGACTTCGGGCACATCGGCGAGATCATGCGGCTCTGGCTGCACACCGCCGAGGCGGGCGCCGAGTGGACCCGGGCGCTGATCGGGCGGCTGGAGGGCGGCGCGTACGTGATGGCCGACGAGGGCGACCCGTGGGCCGGGGTGGCGACCAGCCCGGAGACTCCCGCATCCCCGGAGCCCCGGTAATCAAGTTTGACTAACGCCGGAGCCGGGGTTACCTTCGCCCGGTGGTCAAACTTGACTACCTGAGGAGCGGAGGAGGCGTATGACGGCGATCCTCGCCGAAGGACTGCGCAAGACCTACGGGAGGGGAAGCGCGGCGAAGGCGGCGCTCGCGGGCCTGGACCTCGCGGTCCCCGCGGGCACCGTGCACGCCGTGCTCGGCCCCAACGGCGCGGGCAAGACCACGGCCGTACGGATCCTGGCCACCCTGCTGCGCCCGGACGCCGGCACCGCGCGCGTCGCGGGCCACGACGTCGTACGGGAGCCGGACGAGGTGCGCTACCGCATCGGGCTGCTCGGCCAGCACGCCGCCCTCGACGAGGTGCTCGGCGGCCGGCAGAACCTGGAGCTGTTCGGCCGGCTCTACCACCTCGGCAGGGCCGGCGCCCGGCGGCGGGCGACCGCGCTGCTGGAGCAGTTCGGCCTCGACGGCACCGGCGACAAGCCCGTCGGCCGGTACAGCGGCGGCATGCGGCGCCGGCTCGACCTGGCCGCGAGCCTCCTCATGCGGCCGCGGGTGCTCTTCCTCGACGAGCCGACGACGGGCCTCGACCCCCGCGGCCGCACGGAGGTGTGGCAGGCGGTCCGCTCGCTCGTCGGCGACGGCACCACCGTGCTGCTGACCACCCAGTACCTGGAGGAGGCCGACCAGCTCGCGGACCGGGTCTCGGTCGTCGACCACGGCCGCGTCGTCGCCGAGGGCACCGCCGACCAGCTCAAGGCCCGGCTCGGCGGCGACCGCATCGACGTCGTCGTACGGGACGCGGACCGGCTGCGCGCGGCCGCGGCCGTCATCGGCATGGCCGCCCGCGCCGAGGAGGACGCCATCGAGGTCGACGCCGACGCCCGGCGGGTCAGCGCCCCGGTCGCCGACCGCATGGCGGCGCTGGCAGAGACCGTGCGAGGGCTGGCCGCGGCGGGGGTCGCGGCGGAGGACGTGTCGCTGCGCCGGCCGACGCTGGACGAGGTGTTCATCCACGTGACCGGCCGGAAGCAGGGGCCGGAAGCCGACGACGCCGCCGGTGCCGCGCGCGCCGCGGCGGAAGGGAGCGCCGTATGACCGCCACCACCTCCGCCCCCGCCGTCCCGCCGCCCGCCCGCACCGCCGGCGCCCGGCTGAAGTGGGCGGTCGCCGACGGGCTGACGATGACAGAACGCGGCTTCGCGCACTGGGCCCGGCAGCCCGGCCGGGCCGTGGTGAGCCTGGTCTTCCCGGTGATGATGCTGGTGGTGTTCACGTATCTGCTCGGCGGCGGGATGGCCGTGAGCGGCGGCGGCAGCTACCGCGAGTACCTGGTGCCCGGCATGCTCGCGCTCGCGATGTCCTTCGGGCTTGAGGCCACGATGGTCTCCCTCACCGCCGACCTCGGCAAGGGCGTCGTGGACCGCTTCCGCGCCATGCCGATGGCCCCGTCCGCGGTGCTCGTCGGCCGCGCGCTCACCGACATGGCCGAGTCGGTGTTCGGGCTGGCCGCGATGGCCGTCGCGGGGTACGCGGTCGGCTGGCGCTGGCACGGCACGTGGGCGGCGGCGCTGGCGGCGTTCGGGCTGCTGCTGCTCCTGCGGTTCGCGATGCTGTGGGCCGGGATCTTCCTGGGGCTGGTGGCGCGCAAGCCGGAGATGGTGCAGGCGGTGCAGATACTGGTGTGGCCGGTGGCGTTCCTGTCCAGCGCCTTCACCTCGCCGGAGACGATGCCGGGCTGGCTGGGCGCCGTCGCGGAGTGGAACCCGATGTCGGCGACGGCGGGCGCGATCCGCGAGCTGTTCGGCAACCCCGGCTGGGCCGGCGACTCGTGGGCGGCGCGGCACCCGGTGGCGCTGGCGGTGGCGTGGCCGCTGGTGCTGCTCGCGGTGTTCTGCCCGCTCGCGGTGCGCCGGTACCGGCGCCTGGGGCGCTAGTTGCCGTGCCCCGCGCGCCCGGGCGGACGCGTACGGGCAGGTCGGCGGTGACGCCCGCGGGCGCGGGCGGGCGGCGCCCCCGATCCGGGAGGCGCCCCCGCTGCGCGCCAGCGGCGCCCCGTTTGTACGACTTGATCCGATGTGCCGCCGTGCTGCCGTCCCCTTCCGACCCCCCGGGGGCGTTCTTCATCCGCCCGACTTATGCTCACGGGCGTAAACCTTTCGGCACGTCCGCGGGGGGTGATGGTCCAGTGGGTCAGGAGCCCGAACCGGGTAACGGCGCAGACAAGCAGTCTGACGAGGCGCACAGCGCGTTCACACCGCCGTTCGGCGTGCCCCTGCCCCCGGTGCCCGAGGACGGGCAGACGACCTCCGAGTTCGCCCGCCCCGCGGGCGTCGACGAGCGCCCCGCGGAGGAGCACGACAGCTCGGGCTTCACGCCTCCGCGCGGCGGCCCCGCGGCCGCCGCCGGGACCGCCGCTCCGCCGCCGGCTCCGGCGCCCGTCACCGGCCCGCTGTCCCGGTCCACGCCATGGCAGGACCGGATGCGTGTCATGCTCCGTACGCCCATGGCCGAACGCCCCACCCCCGAGCGGCTGCTGTCGCCCACCGAAGAGACCGCGCTGCCGGTGCCGCGCGTGCTCGACCTGACCCTGCGCATCGGCGAACTGCTGCTCGCGGGCGGCGAGGGCGCGGAGGACGTCGAGGCCGCGATGTTCGCCATCGCCCACGCCTTCGGCCTGGACCGCTGCGAGCCGACCGTCACCTTCACCCTGCTGACGGTCACCTACCAGCCGTCCCTGGTTGACGACCCCGTCACGCTCAGCCGCACCGTGCGCCGCCGCGGCACCGACTACAACCGCCTCGCCGCCGTCTACCGCCTCGTCGACGCCATCGTGGACGAGGACGCCGCCGTCAGCCTGGAAGAGGCGTACCGCGGCCTCGCCGACATCCGCCGCAACCGGCACCCGTACTCCAAGTGGGCCCTCACCGTCGCCAGCGGCGGCCTGTCCGGCGCGGCGTCCACCCTGGTGGGCGGCGGGCCGCTGGTGTTCTGCGCGGCGGCGCTCGGCGCGATGCTCGGCGACCGGCTGGCGTGGCTGGCGGCGGGGCGCGGGCTGCCGGAGTTCTACCAGTTCGTGGCCGCCGCGATGGCGCCGGCGGCGGTCGGCGTCGCGCTCAACCTCGCGCACGTCGAGGTCCAGTCCTCCGCCGTCATCACCGGCGGGCTCTTCGCGCTGATCCCCGGACGCGCCCTGGTCGCCGCCGTCCAGGACGGGCTGACCGGCTACTACATCACCGCCTCCGCCCGCCTGCTGGAAGTGCTCTATCTCGTCGTCGGCATCGTCGTCGGCGTGCTGATCGCGCTCTACATGGGCGTGCAGCTCGGCGCCGAGCTGAGCCCGGACGCCGCGCTGCACCGGCAGGAGCGGCCGGTGATCTCGCTGTTCGCCGCGATGCTGCTGACGCTGGCGTTCGCGGTGCTGCTGCAGCAGGAGCGTTCCACCGTGATCGCCGTGACCCTCAACGGCGGCGTCGCCTGGCTGATCTACGCGGTCGTCGCCGACCAGGCGGACAAGTCGCCGGTCATGGCGACCGCGCTGGCCGCCGGCCTCGTCGGGCTCTTCGGCCAGCTCTTCTCGCGCTACCGGTTCGTCTCCGCGCTGCCGTACATCACGGCCGCCATCGGCCCGCTGCTGCCGGGCAGCGCCACGTACTTCGGCCTGCTGGGCTTCGCCCAGGACGACCTGAACCAGGGCGGCCGCTCGCTGCTGACCGCCGCCGCGCTGGCGCTGGCGATCGCGATCGGGGTGAACCTCGGCAACGAGATGGCCCGCCTCTTCATGAAGCGGCCGGGCGAGACGGCCCCCGCCCGGCGGGGCGCGAAGCGCACCCGCGGGTTCTAGGGGCCGTCCGCCGCGCCGCTCCTACGCGTTCAGTGGTGGCCGCCGGCCGCCTCCAGGCGCTTCTTGGACGCCTCGATCTCGGCCTCCGCGTCCTGCCGGCCCACCCAGCTGGCGCCCTCGACGGACTTGCCGGGCTCCAGGTCCTTGTAGACCTCGAAGAAGTGCTGGATCTCCAGCCGGTCGAACTCCGACACGTGGTGGATGTCCCGCAGGTGCTCCACCCGCGGGTCGTGCGCCGGGACGCACAGCACCTTGTCGTCGCCGCCGGCCTCGTCCGTCATCCGGAACATGCCGATCGTGCGGCACGCGATGAGGCATCCGGGGAACGTCGGCTCGTCCAGAAGGACCAGCGCGTCGAGCGGGTCGCCGTCCTCCCCGAGCGTGCCTTCGATGAAGCCGTAGTCTGCGGGGTAGCTGGTCGAGGTGAAGAGCCGCCGGTCCAGGCGGATCCGGCCCGTCTCGTGATCCACTTCGTACTTGTTCCGCGAACCCTTCGGGATCTCGATGGTGACGTCGAACTCCACGGGTGGCTCTCCTTCAAGATCAGCACATGGTTCAGATGATTAAGTGTCCCCCACGCAGCTGGGTGGTGGCGAAAGGGGCTGGTCCCTGGTGAGGGTCGGGGTCGGGGAAGCAGGGCGGGCGGCCGCCCGCCGGGCACGGCACTGGACCCGGCGGTGGGAAGCGCAGCCCCTGCACACCCGTCGCACGGTGCGGCTGGTGGCCGCGTCCGGCGCGCTGGGCGGCGTCCTCGCCGCCGGCGTGATCACCGCGGCGGGCCCCTGGGACTCGGGTCAGCGTACGGCGGAGCGGCGGACCGCCGCGCGTGCGGACGCCGCCGAAGGCCGCACAGGTGACGCGGATCACGACTCCTCCGACGGCGTACCGGCGGGCGGCGCCCCCGGCGACGGCCCGCAGGGCACCGCCGTGGGCGCCCCCCGGGTGCTGACCCCGCTCGGCCCGCAGGACGGCACCCGCCCCGTCGGCACGCCGCCGACCGGCGCCGGGCTCGCCGAGAAGCTGGCGCCGCTGCTGCAGGACCCCGCGCTGGGCTCCCCGAGCACCGCCGCCGTGTGGGACGTGACCACGGGGCGCGAGCTGTACGGTGCGCGCGAGACCGCCGGTGTCGTCCCCGCCTCCACCGTCAAGCTGGCCACCGGCGCCGCCGCGCTCGCCGCCCTCGGCCGCGACCACCGCATCCCCACCGCGTCCCTCGCCGACGGCGGGAAGGTCTTCCTCGTCGGCGGCGGCGACCCCACGCTGTCCGCGCAGCGGCTGGCGCGGCTGGCGCGCGCCACGGCGCGCGAGCTGAAGGCGGACGGCGTGCGGAAGGTGGCCGTACGGTACGACGCCACCGCGTACGCCGGCGACGTGCTGCACGAGATCGGGCCGAACGAGAACATCGCGCCCGTCACCCCGCTGATGGTGAACGAGGCCCGCCTCGACCGTGCCCGGCACGGGCCGGCGCCGCGCGCCGCCGCGCCGGCCCGGGACGCGGCGGACGCCTTCGCCGGGGCGCTGCGCAAGGCGGGCGTGCGCGTCGCGGGCGAACCGCGCGCCGCGCGGGTGCCGGAGCAGGCGGACGAGCTGGCGACGACGTACTCCGCGCCGCTGGCGGCGCTGACCGAGCGGATGCTGACGTACAGCGACAACGACCTCGGCGAGGCGCTGGCCCGGCAGACGGCCATAGCGACGGGCCGGGACCCGAGCTTCGCGGGGGCGGGCAAGGCGGTCGCGGGGCAGCTGAGGAAGCTGGGGCTGCCGGTGCGCGGGGCGGAGTTCACCGACGGCAGCGGCATCAGCCGCGGCAACCGGGTCTCGGCGGACCTGCTCGCCCGGCTGCTGGTGACGGCCGCGGACCCGGGCCACCCGGAGCTGCGGCCGCTGCTGACGGGGCTGCCGGTGGCGGGGTTCAGCGGCACGCTGCGGGACCGCTACGGGGACGAGGCCGGCGGCGCCGGGGCGGCGCGGGGTGTGGTGCGGGCGAAGACGGGGACGCTGACCGGGGTCAACTCGCTGGCGGGGACGGTCGTGGACGCGGACGGGCGGCTGCTGGCCTTCGCGTTCTTCACGATGGGCGCGACGGACCGCGCGGGCGCGGGCCAGGCGCTGGACCGGATGGCGGCGGCGGTGGCGGGCTGCGGCTGCCGCTGAGGGCGGGGTGCGCTACGGCCGGGTGCCGGGGTGTGTCGCGCCGGGCTCGATCCACCCCGGAATATCTGTCTGCGCAGACATGTTACTTCGGAAGTCCGCCGCGCCGGCGGCGGCCCGACGAAGGGACACGCACATGGCACGCGCACCGCTCTCCGCCGACAACAGCGCGATAGTCCTGGTCGACCACGCGGTCGGCTTCTCCAACCTCACCAGGTCCCACCCGATCGAGGAGACCCTCAACGGCGCCATCGCGCTGGCCGAGATCGCGAAGGTCTTCGACGTGCCGCTGGTCGTCACGAACGGGCCCGACGACGGCCCTGCCGGCCCGCTGTACCCGGAACTCCTCGCCGCCCTCGGCGACCACCCCGTCATCAGGCGCGATCCGGTGTTCGACGCGTTCGACGACGAGGACTTCACGGCGGCCGTCGAGGCGACCGGGCGCCGGCGGCTCGTCGTCGCGGGCATCCAGACCGACGTCTGTGTCGCCCTGACCGCCCTGACCGCCCTCGACCGCGGCTACGAGGTCTCCGTGGTCGTCGACGCCTCGGCCGCCACCACCAAGGAGACCCACGACGCCGCGGTGATGCGACTGGTGCAGGCCGGGGCCGTCCCGGTGAACTGGCTGGCCGTCGGCTCCGAACTGCTCGGCGGCTGGACCAACGACCGGACCGCGCCGGCCTTCGGCGAGGTGGTCTTCGAGCACCTCACGTCGTGGAGGCACCAGAACGCCCTCACCGCCGGCGTCCGCGAGAGCGCCGCCGGCTAGGCGACGCCCGCAAAGACGCCCGCGACGAAGCACGCGGCGGCCGGCGAATCGCGCCGGCCGCCGCGCCGCGGCAGTCACGTCGGCGGGACCCCGTGCCCGGTGGACGGTCCGGGGCCGGAGCCCCGGAGCCCCGGAGACCTGGAGGGCTACTGTGCGGTGGCCCCCGTCGCGTAGTACGGCTTGCACACCGGGCCTTCGTAGTCCGTGGCGATTTCGAGCAGCCGGCCGCCGTCTGCGGACGGCAGCAGCGCCGAGCTGTAGTTGGGGCAGTAGTCGACCGTCTGCGACTCGACCGCCACCGGAGCGGCGATCTCCTGCCAGGCGCCGTTGCCGTTGTCCGAGTTCGTCCATACGGTGCGGCCGCTGCCCGCCGCACGGGAGTCGTCGGCGTTGTGCAGGACCTGGCCGACGAGGTACAGCCGCCCGTCCGGATTCCCCGGCTCCGGACCCCAGGCCAGGTTGGGCGCGTGCTTGAAGTACTTGCCGTCGGCCGTCTCCGGCCGGAAGCCCAGGTGCGCGGGGTCGCCCCAGTTCCAGCCGTCGGCGGACGTGCGGTAGTGGACGACGCAGACGTACTGGCCGGCCGCGGCGCAGATCTCGTACGACATGAAGAAGGTGCCGTTCGGGAGCTTCCGCACCACCGCCATGCCGGGGCGGTCGGAGGCGAGGGTGGAGGCGACGGTGTCGTGGTGGCCGGTCCAGTCGACCCCGTCCGTCGTGCGGGCCGCCACCAGCTTCTGGCTGTGGGCCGGGTCGGTTTCGTCCGAGTAGTGGGCGACCAGGGCGCCCGAGGCGTCGATCGAGAACTCCGGCTCC
Organism: Streptomyces synnematoformans; assembly: GCF_039531005.1. Lineage (NCBI taxonomy): Bacteria > Bacillati > Actinomycetota > Actinomycetes > Kitasatosporales > Streptomycetaceae > Streptomyces > Streptomyces synnematoformans. Next base: position 25,405 of record NZ_BAAAPF010000018.1, on the reverse strand, counting down.
CACAGGCCCTTGTCGTTCGGAGCCGTCGCGATCGTCGAGAGGTACGACCACGAGCGGCCGGTGTCCGTGCTCGTGAAGACCCGCAGCGCCATGCGGCGGTCGGCCTCGTCCTGGCCGACCGAGGCCGCCCACAGCAGCGTGCCGGCCCGCAGGCCGCCCACCTGCCGCGGCAGCTCGTAGAGCGTGGCGCAGCACAGGCCCTGGCCGCCCGCCGCGTCCGGGTCGGCGACCGTGCCGACCTGGGTGAAGCTGCCGCCGTCGTCGGTGGATTCGTAGATCGCGCCGAGGCCGTTGTTGCCCTCGAAGGTGACGACCGAGGCGAGGACGCGGCCGTTGGCGGCGCCGCTGTGCTCCAGGCGGAGGGCGCGCGGGTAGAGGCCGGTGCCGTCGCGGAGCTTGGTGCCGTCGGCGGCGCCGGCCTGACCGGGGGCCGCGTACTGCGCGATGAGCAGCGTGGCGGCGAGACCGAGGATCAGGGCGATCGTGTGGGGGATTCGACGAGGCATGGCGGACACCGTAGACGGTGGTTACAACGTTGAAAACCCCTCCGTCGCCACTCTCCCGCGGCACGGTGCCTTCCGGTGCGAAGCCGCGGAGACGCACCCGAACCGCCGTATGTCGCGAGCGTGTTGCAACTCCTCGCCCGGTTATCCACAGCCCTGTGGAGGAGGGCTGCGGGGGCGGCGGCGGCTGTGGCAGCATCCGGGACGTGTGAGCACCCGGGGCTGGCCAGAGCCCCGGGAAGCCGGGGGCACGCGAGGGGGAACGGGGAAGACCCATGCGCGAAAACGGGGGAGCGCGCCGGCGTCGGGCGTGGGCCGCGGCCGTGGCCGGGCTGCTGGCGCTGCTCGTGCCGCTGACCGGGCCGTCCGCCGGGGCGGAGCCGATGCCGACGGTCGAGGAGGTGCACGCCCGCGTGCAGCGGCTGTACCGCGAGGCGGAGGCGGCCACGGACGCGTACAACGACGCGGAGGCGAAGGCGGGGAAGCAGCGCGAGAAGGCCGAGCGGCTCGACCGGGCGGCGGGCGCCGCGAGCCGGCGGCTGGCCGGGCTGAAGGACGAGGCGGGCGCGCTGGCCCGCGCGCAGTACCGGGGCGGCGGGGTGCCGGTGGAGGCGCAGCTGCTGCTCAGCGACGACCCGGAGGAGTTCGTCGGGGACCTGCGGCTGGCCCGCAAGGGGCAGCACGCGCAGCGGCGCCTGATCACCGAGGTGACCGGCACGCAGCGGCGGCTGGCCCGGTATGCGCGGGCCGCCGCCGGGACGTACGAGCGGCTGGAGCGCACCCGCGCGGCCAGGGCCGAGGCGAAGAAGGAGATAACGGAGCGGCTCGCCGCGGCGAAGGAGCTGGAGAGGAAGCTCAGGGCCGAGGAGCGGGCGCGGCTGCGCCGGCTGGAGCGCGAGCGGGCCCGCGAGGCGCAGGCGCGCTGGCTGGACTCCGGGATCCTGGACGGGACCGGTGCGGCGGCGACGCCCGCCGGCGAGAAGGCCGTCGCGTACGCCGCGGACCAGCTCGGCAAGGACTACGTGTGGGGCGCCGAGGGGCCCGACACGTTCGACTGCTCGGGGCTGACGATGCGGGCGTGGGAGGCGGCGGGGGTGCGGATTCCGCGGACCTCGCAGGCCCAGCTGGCGGGGCTGCCGCGGGTCGGCGTGCGCGGGATGCGCCCGGGCGACCTGATCATTTATCACTCCGACGCCAGCCACGTCGGCATATACGTCGGCGACGGCACGATCGTGCACGCGCCGCGGCCCGGCCGGCAGGTGACCGTGGCCGGCGCGGGGAGCATGCCGATCAAGGCCGTGGTGCGTCCCGACGCGTGATATGCGTCATGCGCAGGCCCCGCCGGACACGGCGGCGGCCGGCCCGGCGCGACCGCTCCCAGCAGGGCAAAGGGCAGGGAGCACGGTCGCGTTCCGGGCCGCGTCGCCCGTTCCGTACCGGCCGGTGATCACGCTAGGGTCCCTCCTTGGCGGTTCTGCCGGAGACGGCGGGAGCCGCCGCACACGGCCGCGGGCGCGTCTGCGCCCGGCCGTCACCCTCGGGGGGAGGGAAGGAAGAGCGATGCCCGCAACCGGGCGTTCCCCGGCCTTCGGACCGTCCGGCGGACCTGACCAGTCCGCCGCCGGTGCCGGGGTGACCGACGCGCAGACCGCGCCGCGTCGGCGGCACCCGCTGCCGCCGGCCGGGCACGCGCCGTCGCCGCAGCCGCACGCGCCGTTGCCGGCGCAGCGGTCGGGGCACCCGCCGGCGGCCTCCGGTCAGCCGCAGCCGCAGCCGCACCCGGGCCCGGGGGCGGTGCCGGAGCCGCCGACGCTGCTGCTGATAGAGGCCGAGCCCGGCAGCGGGCCCGGCATCGCGCGGATGCTGGCGCAGGCCGGCGCCGGCCGGCACGGCGAGCGGATCCGGGTGCGTACGGCGCGGAACCTCACCGAGGCGGAGCGGCTGCTCGGCCCCGACGTGCACTGCATCCTGCTGGACCTGAGCGTGCCCGGCGACGCGGCCGGCGCGGCCCTCGCGGAGGGGGCCGCCCCAGGCGAAGCGGGCGACGAGCTGGCGGCGCTGCACGCGGTGCTGGCCATGGCACCGGCGCACGCCGTGCTCACGCTCACCGACGAGGACGACGTGGAGCTGTCCGCCGAGGCCGTGCGCGTCGGCGCGCAGGACTACCTCTTCCGCGACGAGCTGGACGGCCGGGTGCTCGGCCGCGCCATCCGGTACGCGGTCGAGCGCAAGCGGGCCGACCTGGCGCAGAGCCGGCTGACGGCCTCCCGGCTGCGGGCGCAGGAGAACGCCCGGCTGGAGCGCGGGCTGCTGCCCACGCCGCTGCTCGCCGGCTCCGGCCTGGGCTTCGCCGCCTGCTACCGCCCCGGCCTGCCGCTGCCCTCCGCGGGCGGCACCGCCACCCGGGCGCTGCTCGGCGGCGACTTCTACGACGTCGTCCGCACCCCCGACGGCGCGGTGCACGCGATGATCGGCGACGTCTGCGGCCACGGCCCGGACGAGGCCGCGCTCGGCGTGGAGCTGCGCATCGCCTGGCGGGCGCTGACGCTCGCGGGGCTGGTCGGCGACGAACTGCTGGCCACGCTGCAGCAGGTGCTGGAGAACGAGCGGGTCGACGACGAGATATTCGCCACGATGTGCACCGTGGACATCTCCCCCGACGCCCGCCGCGCCGGGCTCTACCTGGCCGGCCACCCCGCGCCGCTGGTCGCCGTCCCGGGCGGCCGGCCGCGGCTGCTGCCGCAGGAGCTGGGCGGCCCGGCGCTCGGCCTGCTGCCGCGCGCCCGCTGGCCGCGCCAGCAGGTGGAGCTGGGCGGCGCGTGGAGCCTCATGCTCTACACGGACGGCCTCATCGAGGGCCGGACGGGCCCGGGGCGCGAGCGGCTCGGCCAGGAGGGCATGCTCTCGCTGGTCGGCGGTCTGCTGGACCGGGGCCTCGGCGGCGAGGACCTGCTGCACGGCGCGGTCACCGAGGCCCGCGCGCTCAACGGCGGCGACCTGACCGACGACGTGGCGGCGCTGCTGCTGGATCGGCCCCCGGGCCCGTGCGGACCCGGGGACCGGAGGTCGTGACGCGGGCGCCGGTCAGCGCCCGTTGTACGGCCCGTAGGGCCCGTCGGAGCTGCTGCCGCCGCCGCTGCGCCGGCCGCCGCCGACCTGCTTGAGCGCAGGCCGGACGTCCACCATGAAGACGATGACCGCGATCAGCGCGATGATCGGCAGGAACGAGAGCAGCGGGAAGATGAGCATCACGGCGAAGCCGACGCCGAGAATGATCAGCCAGAACTGCTTGGTTTTCTTGTCGGCGGCGCGGTAAGCGTCTTCGCGGGCCGTGGCCGCGAAGAACAGGGCAGCGCCGGCGAACACCGTCAGGGCCAGGCTGAGCAGGGCCAGCAACGAGTTGAAGCCAGAGATGAGCACGCGGTCCACCGCCTATTAGTCCGACTCAGTGGTACAGGGGTCCGGCGCAGACACCGTACCCGTATAACGCCCCGGGCACGCGAAGTGTGCCCGGGGCCGGGTGCTCAGGAGTCCGTCTTGGGGGTCTTTTTCGCGGCGGACTTCTTCGCGGTGCCGTTGGCGCCGGTCCGGCCGGTGCCGCCGCGGGCGGCGGTGCGGCGCGGGGCGGCCTTCTTGGCGGCGGCCTTGGCCGCGGACGCCGCGGCGTCGCCGCCGGCGGCCTTGCCCCCGGTGGCGGCGGCCGCGGCGCCGGCGTCCTTCTTCTCCGCCTGCTCCGCCTTCTCCGCGCCGGGCCGGATGATCTCGGTGGTCACCTGCACCGCGTCGGCGGTGTCGCCGCGCCACTCCGCGACCGCACCGCGCCCGCGCTCGGCCAGTTCGTCGTAGGTCTCCCGGGCCTTCACCGCGTACTCGGCGGCCCGGCCCACGCTCTGCAGCGCGAGGTCCTGCGCGGTCTCGCGCAGCTTCCTGATGTCGGTGTCGAGGTCGCCGAGCCGCTCGGCGACCTTCGCCTGCGCCTCCTTGGCCTGCTTCGACACCCGCTCCTGCACGTCCCGCGGATCGGTCTCCCGCACCGCGGACAGCCGCTCCGGCGCCTCGGCCCGCAACCGCTCCACCAGCGCGGGCACCTCACGCAGCTTCTCCAGCGCCAGGTCGGCGGTGCCGGCGGCGGCGTAGAGGGGCGTGGGGTCGCTGAGCGTCTTGCGTACGTCGTCCGTGATGGTCATGGCGTTCTCCTCCGGTCGCTGGCGGGCTTCCCTTCGCCCTCACCCCGCCCGGCATCCGGCCGCGGGGCTACCCCGTTCGTCTGGTCCTCTGCCGTGCGCCCGCCCGCGTCGTCGCGCGCGTTCTCCTTGCGGAAGGAGTCGTAGATCTGCAGCAGCACCTGCTTCTGCCGCTCGCTGATCGCCGGATCGGTGAGTATCGCGGTGTGCACCGCCATCCCGTCCGCCCCGTCGACCCGCCGCTCGTCGAGGATCCCCGCCTGCACGTACAACGTCTCGGCGGAGATCCGCAGCGCCTTCGCGAGCTGCTGCAGAATCTCAGCGCTGGGCTTGCGCAGCCCGCGCTCGATCTGGCTGAGGTACGGATTCGACACCCCGGCGGCATCGGCCAGCTGCCGCAGGCTGAGCCGCGCACTGCGCCGCTGCTCCCGCAGGAACTCACCGAGGTTGCCGACGTGTATCGAGGCCATACTCCGATGCTGCCGCAGCGCCGCTAACTATTGCAAGCACCCGCTTGCAAGTGTGTCACACACCACATATCGCGATACTATCGCGTTGCCCTGTCCCCCGCCCGGATGACCCGTCTCGCTGAAGGTGGGCCAGTCTCGGTCTATCTGGGTCATCTGGTCTTGCGTCTCGGTCGACCTGGGCCATCTACCGATCCGTCTCGCTCTTTCTGAGCCACCGCTGTGCCCGGCTCCCTACGGTCGTCGTACGTGGTCAGCGCCGTGTGGGGGTGGCTGGTGGAGGCTGGGGACTTCTCACTGGAGTACATCGACGCGTGCGGCGAGCTACACGAGGGGCCGCTTGAGGCGATGTGGTCGACGCGTTTCGAGGCTGCTGGGCAGGTGCGGGCGTTCCCGTCGTACCGGGGGCAGCGCAACTTTCCCGGCTGGTACTGGGCTGCTACCAGTGGCGAGTTGGTGGGCTTCGAGTCGTGGGTGGAGCTCGGTCATCTGATGCGGCTGGACTCCGAGCCGGACGTGGTGGCCTTCGCGGCACAGCCGTTCCGGCTCTCATGGCGGCCTGGTGACCGGGCCCGGCGGGTCAGTCACACGCCGGACTACTTCGTGCGCCGTCGGGACGGCACCGCCGTGGTGCTGGATGTGCGCCCTGATGACCGGATCGAGCCCGAGGATGCCGTGAAGTTCGCGGCCACGGCGGCGGCTTGTGCTCTGGTGGGCTGGGACTTCGAGCGGGTCGGTGTGCTCGATCCGGTGTTGGCGGCGAATCTGCGCTGGTTGTCGGGCTACCGGCATCCGCGGGTGCGGCGCGAGCCGACGGCGACGGGGTTGCGGGCGGCCTTCACCCGTCCCCGGGGGCTGCTGGCCGGGGCTCGTGCGGTGGGCGATCCGATTGCCGTGCTGCCAGTGCTTTTCCACCTGGTGTGGTGCCGGGAGCTGGCGGTGGATTTGGAGGCCGGCCTGTTGTCGGCGGCCACGACTGTTCGCCCGGCATCCGCATTCGCGGGGGAGGCGAGCGGAGATGCCGACGCGTCCGAAGCTGCGGTCGCTGGGTGACCGGGTTCGCTACGACGGGCGGGAGCACACGGTTGCAGCCCTGCACGGCACCTCGGTGCGGCTGGTCGATGACTCCCAGGGGGCCACTGTCGTGTTGCTCGGGCATCTCCTGGCGTCCGAGGGGTTCGCCGTGCTCGGCACCGCGTTGAGCCGCCCGCCGATGCCGGAGCCGGGGCGCTGGAGGGCCTGCCGGAAGAAGCGGTGCAGCGGGCCGAGTGGTGGCGCAGGCACCTGACCGAGGTGCTCACCGGCCACCCGGACGGCGATGCTGCCGCCTTGAGGCGGGCCGAGTACGACCCGGTGGTGCACTCGCTGCGGCAGCGGGAGCTGGCCAAGGTGGCCGAGCTGCGGGCCGCCGGTGAGGACGTGGGGCTGAGCACGCTGCGCCGGATGCGGTCGCGTTTCGAACGCGAGGGGGTGGCGGGCTTGGTGGACGGCAGGATGCGCAGGCCCGCCACGGGCACGGGCCGGGCCGATCCCCGGGTGGTCGACGCGATCGCGAGGGTCGCGGGCAGCCGGACCGACGAGCCGACCGTCTCCGCGCAGGTGCTACGGCGCGGGGTCGAACGGCTTCTGGTCGCCGAGCACGGAGCCGGAACGGTCCGGATGCCGTCCAGAGCGGCGTTCTACCGTCTGCTGGAGGCGGTCACGGCCGGGCAGCACCTGTTCGGGTCGGCCCGCACCCGTCGCTCGCTGGGCAAGCAGCCCAAGCGGATGTTCGGACAGATGACGGCGGCCCGGCCGGGCGAGGTGATGGAGATCGATTCCTCACCGCTGGACGTCATGGTCATCCATGACGACGGGACGGTGGACCGCTGCGAGGTGACCGGACTGGTGGACCTGGCGACCAGGACGCTGTCCGCGGTGGTGCTGCGGCCGTCGACGAAGGCGGTGGATGCCGCGCTGCTGCTGGCCCGCGCCATGACCCCGGAACCGGTACGTCCGGGCTGGTCCGATGCTCTGCGCATGTCACGATCGGTACTGCCCTACGCCTCCCTGCTGCCGCTGGACGAGCGGCTGGACAAGGCCGCCGCGGTCCCGGTGATCGTTCCGGAGACGGTGGTCTGCGACCACGGCAAGGCGTTCATCTCGGACAACTTCCGCAACGCCTGCCGTCATTTGGGGATCTCGTTCCAGCCCGCGCATCCGGACACGCCGACCGACAGGCCGCACATCGAGCGGACTCTGGGGTCGGTGTCGACGATGTTCGCCCAGCATGTGGTCGGTTACGCGGGACGCAGCGTCGAGATGAGGGGCAAGGACCCGTCCGCGCAGGCGGCCTGGTCCATCCACGAGCTCCAGGAGCTTCTCCAGGAGTGGGTCATCGTCTGGCAGTCCAGGCCGCACGACGGGCTGCGCGACCCGTTGATGCCGGATCGTCCGCTGAGTCCGAACGAGAAGTACGCCGCGCTGGTGTCGGCGGCCGGATACGTCCCGGTCTCGCTCAGTCCGGAGGAGTACATCCAGCTCATGCCCCGTGAATGGCGGGTCATCGGCCGCAGCGGGGTTCGGATCAACAACCGCACCTACGACGCACCGGCGCTCACCCCGTTCCGCCGGCAGCCCTCGGGCGCGGGCCCGGACGGCAAGCGCTGGGAGGTCCACTACGACCCCTATGACATCTCCTGCGTCTGGATTCGCAACCACCACGGCACGGGCTGGATCACCGCGACCTGGCGCCACTTGCGCACCACTCCCGTCCCGATGGGCGAGCTGGTCTTTGACCGGGCCCACCAGATCCTGCGAGAACGAGGACAGCGCAAGCCGGACGAGGAAGCCGTCGCCCAAGTCGCGGAGGCCCTGCTGGACCGGGCTGGTGACGGGCCCAACCTCGTTTCTGGCCGCAGGCCGGACCGGAAGGCCCGGTCGGCGTAGCGGCGCGACCGCAAGGTCGTCGCCCGCACACGGGCTACCAGCGAGCCCGCCTGGCCCCGGCCGGCACCCGAACCGCAGCCGGAGCCGGAATGCGTGTCCGCGGACGAGGAGGACGGTGGCGAGCTCGCCGCCGTCGTCCCGCTGGAGATCTTCGACGCGCGCAAGGAGGCCGAGAAATGGTGGTGAGCCCCGCAGAGCCGGTGGGAGAGAGCGACGGCTTGCCGGACGACTGGACCGATCCCTCCACCCGGCTGGAGGGCTGGCGGCGCTTCGTCGAGACCGACCCTGCCGCCTTCGAGTTGCTGCCCGGTCAGCAGTGGCAGGCACTCTCCCCGGCATCCCGGGACCCTTACGACGAGGCCCGGATCGCCTACCACTCCGAGCTTCAGGTCGTGCGCACGTCCGCGGTCAGGGAGATCGCACATCAGGGGCGGCTGCTGACCCTGCTCAACCAGCGGGAACACGGCGCCCGTCGCGGGATGATCGTCTCCGGCCAGTGGACGACTGGGAAGACAACGGCGCTGAAACAGCTCGGCCGCACCCACGAACTGCGTGTCCAGCAGCGGTATCCGGGCAGCGACCGCATTCCTGTTGTCTACATCACCGCCCCGCCCAAGGGCTCCCCGCGCAAACTCGCCCTGGAGTTCGCCCGGTTCCTGGGCCTGCCCGTGATCAACCCCCGGCACAACACCATCGATGTCACCAGCGCCGTCTGTCAGGTGATGATCGAGGCCCGCACCGAACTGGTCCTGGTCGACGAGATCCACCTGCTCAACCACGCGACAACCGCGGGCGAGGACCTCTCCGATCATCTGAAGTACTTTACCGAGCACCTGCCGGCGACCTTCGTCTATGCGGGCATCAACGTTGAGAAGTCCGGGCTGTTCACCGGGATCCGCGGCAAACAGCTCGGGGGCCGCTGCATCCTGGTCCGCACCGGTGCCTTCCCCCGCAGCACCGAGTGGCGGGCACTGATCGCCTCGCTGGAGAGCACTCTTCGTCTGCACCGTCACAAGCCCGACACCCTGGCCGATCTCTCGAAGTACCTGCACCAGCGAACCGGCGGCATGATCGGGAGCCTCTCCCACCTGATCCGGGCCGCGGCGATCTCCGCCATCCTCGACGGCAGTGAGCGCATCACCAAAACCTCCCTGCGAAACATCCGGATCGATCACAACAGCGAGTCTGACTCCCCGCCCGACGCAGGCAGGAAAGCCGGGTGAACAGGCCATTCGAGGCCGTCGTCTTCCGTCCGCTGCCCCGTCCGCTCAAGCCCTTCCCCCAGGAGACCGAAGCGTCGTTCCTGGACCGCCTCGCCACGGCCAACGCGATGCCCGTCAAACGCCTTCAGCGGCCTTCCCACTGGCTGGACTCCCGTCTGGATCCGATCAGCCGGCTCAGTGTCCTCAGCGGACAGCCCCGGGCCTCGATCGAGTACGCGATCCCCCGCTGGGAGCGGCAGGCGTGGAACATCCCGCAAGGTCCCTTTGCCGCAACTCCCCGATGGGCGTGCCGGCGCTGTGTCGCCCGCAGGACCGGCACCCCCGGCCAAGGCGTCATGGCCTGGATGTCGAAACACCATGACCAGGTCTGCATCCCCCATCGTCTCTGGATCGGCCGGGCCGTCGAGGCCCCGGCCAACCAGCTCGACCTCGCCGATCTACCGGAGATCGTCGCCGCCCAAAGACGCCACTACCGGCTCCTTCGCCGCTACGGCCCCGAGGTGGTCAACGTCTGCTACGAACAGACCTCCCGCTTCTGGACCACCCTCCTCCAGCACGGCTACCGGATCAGCGACCTCACACAGCGACTCGCCCGGCTCCAGCCCCGCCCTGCCCGCACCGTCCGGCCATGGGATCCCAAGCGCTACGCGGCGATCTATCCAGAGGTCGTCAAGGCCATGGTGTTCTACGCAGCCCCGCACTGGCGCAGCCTGGCACTCTCGGGCACTCAAGAGGACTTCCGGGCCTTCCGCGCAGAATTCATTCGGCGGCTCCCCAGCGAAACTTCCCTCCGCACCACCGCCAAGCCGTGGTTCATCCACCAACTCCGCATGATCGCGCACACCATCGAGACAGCGGCAGCCCACGGGAACCGTGGTGACGGCGGTCCTGGCCTTGACCTAACTTGACCCGCATGACCTACCCGGGCGGCGCCGAAGACAGCGGCATGACTCTCCGCTGCCTGAACAACCGCGCTGTCGGAATCCGGCTGGAAGGGAATCCGCCGTGACGATCGGCCTGCGCCTTGCCTGGCGCCTCGACGGACACGGATGGGCTGACTGCACGGTCACAGACCGCCAGGCGGTCATCGTGCTCACCGCCTCCTACGTCACGGGCGCGCCGGAAGAATTCCTGACCGCGCTGGCCCGGCTGATCGCCGGCGAGACGGAAACCCGAGCGCAGTTCGAGGCCGAGCCGACCGCCTATCGATGGATCTTCTCTCGGGAAAACGAGTACGTCTGGACCCGGGTCCTGGAGCTCCGGGACGGACGCGACCACGACAACAAGGGCACCGAAGTCTGGTTGAGCCGATACCCCATCGACGAGCTGGCCCGCGCCGCAATCCGCTGCTTCGACGACGTCGCGCGCACCTACGGCGAGAGCAGCTACCGGGGCAAATGGGGCCGGCACCACTTCCCCCGCACCGACCTCGAAGCCCTCAGACGACTCTGGAACGACCGTCGGCATCCGCAGGGTGCACTTCCGGACCCGCACCAGACCTGCGAAGGAGACCGATGAGACCGATCAGGGAAATGAGCGAGCGCGAGTACTTTGCCTGCGTCGGCCAGCGCCCCGGCATGTTCGTCGGCACAGCCTCGTCGTTCCACCAGCTGACCGCTTTCCTCACCGGCTACGACCAGCACGCGATACGCCATGGCGGACAGGGGCTCACGGGCTGGCACGAGTGGCTCGTCGCCCGCCGCGGCCGCAGCTGCAACCATGCCTGGCCCGGACAGGTCCTGCATATCGCGCTCCCAGAGGGCTGGAACAACATCACTGACCTGCCCTCCAAGGACGAAAGGCATGCGATCAAGGTCCTGTTCCAGCTCCTCGACGAGTTCGCCGCCGGACGCGAGGCAAGCCCTGATCCTCAGAACTCAGATTGAGCGAGACGCCGACCGCACCTCCGTCTCGCTCAGTGTGAACCACCGCTGGTCACAGCCCCGACGTGGTTCACCTTCAGCGAGACGGGTCACCGTGGCAGCCAGCTTGCGGGCCGCAGCGTCCTGGTCCGCACCGGCCCGTTCCCGCTCACCGCCGCGTAGCCACCATGCCGTCTCCACCGAGGGAAGCCGAGACCAGCGGCCTCCGCTGATCACGCAGCACCTGGATGGGGAGAGACCATCGGGCGGAGCCGGGCAAAGCCTTGGTTGACCTTCACCTTGGGGGAGGCCACAGCATCGGTTGAGCCGGGCGACGTGCTCGGCACGGGACACCGGTTGCCAACACGTCCCACCCAGGATGTAACCACCGGGTGGGGGGTGAGTTCAGGGCCGTTCGTCTGCGGCCTGGAAGACCGACGGGCTTGCACCGCGCCGGGTCGTAGGGTCTCGTGCATGCAAGCAGATCGTTCTCTGGAACCCCGTTCTCTCCTGATCAACGGCACTGTCGGCGTCGGCAAGACGTCGGTGGCTGAGAGCGTGGGCGGCCTTCTCGCCGATGCGGGGATACCCAATGCCGTCATTGACCTCGACTGGCTGCGCCGGTCTTGGCCGGCGCCTCCGGGAGACCGCTTCAACTTCGGCGTGATGTTGCGGAACCTGCGCAGCATGGCCGACAACTTCCGCGCTGCCGGGGCGGCTCGGCTGGTCCTCGCCGGTGTGATCGAGAACGTGGATGAGCGAAGGCTGTGCGGCGATGCGGTCGGCACTGAGCTTTCGGTGTGCCGACTCCAGGTCGATATGTCTGTCAACCACCGGCGACTCGTGCGGCGCCACGAGAACGAGCCCGAAGCGTTGCGATGGCACCTGGCCAGGGCCGGCGAGCTGGGTGGGATCCTCGACCAAGCAGCAGTCGATGACTTCAGCGTTGACGCCACCACGCGCTCGGTTGGCGAGGTCGCAGCCGATGTGATCAGGAAGGTCGGCTGGCTGTGACGCAACTGCCATGCCTGCGTCACCTCGTCCAAGCGCACCTGGACTGGAGCATGCGAGCCGTTCGTCCGGCTCCTGCGCCTGCCGCCGGCACTCCTCGACGAGGTCCCAGAAGGAATCGACGTCCACAACGGCACTGTGCCAGGCATCTCTGACAGACAACGGTCACGGCCCCGCCGTGATGCAGCTTCACTGAGACCGGACACGGTGGCTGTCGTCGAGGAGCGTGGTCACCTGCTCGGCGAGTCGGGTGTGGCGGGTGGCGAGGTGTGGTTGGACGGCGGCCAGGGGTGTCAGGAGGGCGCTGGCGTCGTTCTGGCCGAGGGCTTCGGTGAGGCGGGTGCGGTCGGCGGCGGGGAGGTCCGTGAGTGCGGTGATCTGGCCGGCGAGTTGTCGTAGGTCGGCAGCGTTGCTGCGGGCCCAGGCGGCCTGCAGGCGGTCGGCGGCGCGCCGGTCGCGGGTGGCCTGGACGCGCTGTTCGCCGGTGGTGCCGAGGGCGCCGGGGCGCACCCGCAGGTAGCGGCGCTCGGCCGCCTGCCTGCTCGCCACGCCGAGTGGACCGGCCAGCTCGGCCCAGCTGGCGCCCGCGTTGCGGGCCGTCTCGATCAGGCCCGGTTCCCAGCTGGCCAGCTGGTCACGCAGCTGGCGCAGCAGCAGCAGAGCGGCCAGGGCGTGCCCCGGATCGGCGTCGGGCCGCGCGTCCGGCCCGGCCTCGTGCGCGGTGTGGAGGCTCTGCTGGATGGACCTGAGCGCCTCGCTGGCGGCCAGGAAGGAGGCGGGCAGTGCGGGTGGGGCGTGGTCGTCGGTCGTCATGGGGGACTCCCCGGCTTACGTCGTCTCTTGGCTGACGCCAGAGTTTGTCATCACTCCGATGACATGGTAAACCAGAAGCAGGTAGCAGCGCATGGCATGAACTGCCTGACCGACCTGGAGGTGTATTCCCAATGCTGATGCGCACCGATCCCTTCCGTGAGCTGGACCGGCTCACCCAGCAGTTCTTCGGCGACTCTGTCGGCACGTGGTCGAGGCCCTCGGCGATGCCGATGGACGCCTACCGCGACGGCGACGCGTACGTCATCGCCGTCGACTTGCCCGGCGTCGACCGCGACGCGATCGACATCGACGTCGAGCGGAACATGCTGACCATCAAGGCCGAGCGACGCCCCCTCGCCAAGAGCGACGAGGTCCAGGTCGAGCTGTCCGAGCGACCGCTGGGCGTCTTCTCCCGCCAGGTGATGCTCGCCGACACCCTCGACACCGAGCGCATCGACGCGTCCTATGACGCCGGTGTCCTCACCGTGCGGATCCCGATCGCGGAACGGGCCAAGCCCCGCAAGATCAGCATCGGCGGCGGCTCCGACCGCAGGCAGATCAGCAACTGAGGGCACGGCCGCGGGCGGCGGAAGTAGACCGGTCTCCCTCCGGGTACCCGCTTCCGCCGCCCCGTGGGCGGCACAAGGCGCCGGACGTGCGGATGAGGTGGCAGCGATGGTCATGCGACGGGAAGTCTTTCTGGAGCTGGTGCAGGACCGCGGCAGGTACGACAGCAGCAGCGAGGCGGACCGGGCGGCGCGCACGGTCCTGGCGCTGCTGAGGGCGCACCTGGTCGGCGAGGTGCGGGCCGACCTCGCCGCCCGCCTCCCGGAGGAGTTCGGCCTGATCCTGCTCAACCCCCTGCAGGCCGCGGAGCCCCTGAGTCCGGAGCGGTTCGTACGGGCCACCGCGGCCTGGATCGAGGGCGCCACAGAACGCACCGCGGCCTGGGACGTCAGCGCCGTCCTCAGCGTCGCCGCCGACACGGCGGGCGCGGAGCTGACCCGCGACATCCTGCTGCAGCTGCCGCCCGGGTACGACCTGCTGTTCGGACACCCCCAGGACAGCGCCGACGAGGACGGCCCGCATGACCGGTGACGGCCGCCGTGACCGCCGTACACCCGTCCGACCACCCCTACCGAGAAGGGCATACGACACCGATGCATCCGGCAGCAGTCCCCACCCCGCACACCACCTGGTCGGCCAGGACGTACGAAGACCTGCTGGAGCGCGTGCGCTACGACGGCATCTACCCGGACCGCGAACAGGCCGGCGAGGTCACCTCGACCGTCCTGGCCGCTCTGGGCCGGCAGCTCACCGGCGACGAGCGGGTCGACCTCGCCGCCCGGCTGCCCCGCGAAGCAGCGCAGATCCTGGCCGGCCAGATCCCCGACCGCGAGCCGCTCACCGGCCCGGCGTTCGTCAAGCGCCTGGCCGCGCAGACCGGCGGCACCCTCGCCACCACGCGCTGGAACGTCGGCACGGTCCTCGGCGCCCTCGCCGCCCTCGCCGGACCGGACCTGCTGGACCGCATCCTGGCCGCCCTCCCGCCCGGCTACGCGATCCTCTTCGGCCGCGCCGAACTCACCCAGGCCAGGGCGAGGATTCCGGCCCCCGCCGGGAAGACGCCGGCGGCGACCACCTGACCGCGGCGGCTACGCGAACCGGTACGTCGTCCAGTCGGCGTGCACGGCGTAGCCGAGGCGCTCGTAGAGTGCGTTGCTGGTGGGGTTGGCCGCGTCGGTGAAGAGGGCCGCCTCCGTGGCGCCCGCGGCCAGCGCCGCGCGGGTGACCGCCGCCGTGGCCGCGGCCGCGTAGCCGTGGCCGCGGTGGGCGGGCGGGGTGTAGACCGGGTCGACCTGGGCGAGGCCGGCGACCGGCGGGTTGACGCCGGCCACGGAGACCGGCGTGCCGTCCGGGGCCTCCCAGAACGTGTAGTGCTTGTCGGCGAAGCGGGTCGTGGGCCAGGTGGCGGCGTCGACGGTGACGTCCTCGCCGACGTCCTCCGCGAAGCCGCGGATGAAGGCGATCAGCCGCGCGCGGTCCTCCTCGTCCGCCACCGGCCGCGCGCGGCCCGCGGGCGCGGGCTCCGGCGGCGTGAGCGTACCGAGGCGGCGCAGGCGGAGCCGTACGGCGGGGGTCGGCGTCGCGCCCGTACGGCGCTGCCAGGCCGCCGCGAAGGCGGCGGTGGTGTCGCGGTCGCCGCCGACGGCGGGGAGGGGGTGCCCGAGGGCGGCCAGGCGGGCGGCGAGGGAGTCGGCCTGCTCGGCGGTGAGCGGGGTGAGGCCGAGGCTGCGGCCCGGCAGCTGGTGGCAGACGCCGAGGACCGACCCCGCCCGCGTCAGCCGGCCCAGCAGCGGAGCCCCGCCGCCGTACGGGCCCGTGCCGCGGGCTTGCAGGCGGGCCGTCCAGGTCAGGGCCATGAGGTGCGGTACGGGCCGCGCGCGCAGGAACTCCCCCGCCCCGGCCAGGAACTCGTCGACGTCTTCGGTGAGGTGCCAGCCGTCCGCGCGCATGCTCCATGATCCCCCGCCGCCCCGCCGTGCGGAAGCCCGGGGGTGGAAGCCCGGGGGCGGAAGCCCTTGATCAGCCCCGGTGCTCAGCCCGGGTGCTCAGCCCGCGCGGCGGGAGTCGATCAGCGCCTCGATGCCGTCGAGCACCCGCTCCAGGCCGAACGCGAACTCGTCGTAGTCCGACGGGTTCTGCGGCGGCTGCACGTCCGGTTCGTCGAAGGCGCCGCCCTCCACGGCCGTGCGCAGGTGCGGCAGCCGGCCGGCGTCGGAGACCCGGAGCAGGAAGTGGCTGTACTCGTTCATCAGCTGCTCCATGTCCGGGTTGCCGCCCATCGTCAGGGCGATCGTCACCTCCGCCCGCACCTGGTTGCTGACGAGCAGCGCCGTGGCCACCTTCTCGAACTCCGTCAGCGGGGTGTCGCGGAGGATGTAGAGGGCCTGGTCGAGGGCCGCGAGCTGGTTGGGGGTGACCGGCGGGCCGCCGCTCGGGACGTGGGCTACGGCCCACGGGTGCGCGAACATCGCGGTGCCGATGGCCTGGTACCAGTGCCGCAGCCCGGCCCGCCAGTCGTCCGCGGCGTCCTCCGGCAGCGGCGGCGGCGGGCCGAAGGCCCCGTCGACCATCAGCGTGACCAGCTCGTCCTTCGTGGCCACGTACCGGTACAGCGCCATCGTCGAGACGCCCAGCTCCTTGGCCACGCGCCCCATCGACGCGGCCTCCAGGCCCTCGGCGTCCGCGACCGCGACGGCCGCCGCCACGATCCCGTCCAGCGTCAGCCCGCGCCGCGGCCCCTTCTGCGGCCGCGGCCGCAGGCCCCAGGCGGCCTCGACGCTGGCGGGCACTGCTCCGGCAGTGCCCTTGTCCTCGCTGGCGTCCGTGGCGTCCATGCGCTCAGTTTACGGCATACGCAGTTCCGTGTATGTTCTACGCAGTAGCGTGTACGGCATACGCAGAAATCTCCAGCAGAAACACCCGGCAGAACACCCGGCAGAACATCCGGCAGAAACCTCCAGGAGAAAGGGGGCGCCGTGCCCCAGCCCGCCCGCCCCGCCGTCGAGGCCGCCGGCCTGACCAAGGCGTACGGCCGCACGACCGTGCTCGACGGCGTCGGCCTGAGCGTCGCGCCCGGCACCGTCTTCGCCCTCCTCGGCCCCAACGGCGCCGGCAAGACCACCACCGTCCGGATCCTCGCCACGCTGCTGCGGGCCGACGCGGGCAGCGCCCGCGTCGCCGGGTTCGACGTGGCCGCGGAGCGCTCGCGGGTCCGCCGGGCCATCAGCCTCACCGGTCAGTACGCCGCGCTCGACGAGCAGCAGACCGGCGCGGAGAACCTCCGCATGGTCGCCCGCCTCTCCGGCCTGTCGCGCCCCGCCGCCCGCCGCCGCGCGGCCGAGCTGCTGGAGCGGTTCGCCCTTGCCGGCGACGCCGCGGACCGCCGCGTCGGCACGTACTCCGGGGGCATGCGCCGCCGGCTCGACCTCGCCGCCGGCCTGGTCGGCGACCCCTCCGTGATCTTCCTCGACGAGCCCACCACCGGCCTCGACCCGCGCAGCCGGCAGGCCGTCTGGGACGAGGTGCGCCGCCTCGCCGACGCCGGCGTGACGGTCTTCCTCACCACGCAGTATTTGGAGGAGGCCGACCGCCTCGCCGACCGCATCGCGCTCCTCGACGGCGGAAAGCTCGTCGCCGAGGGCACGGCGGCGGAGCTGAAGCAGCAGGTCTCCGCCGAACGGCTCGACCTCACCCTGGTCTCGCCGGAGGCGTACGAGGAGGCGGCCCATGCCCTGGACCACCTCACCGTGCGCCGCGACCCCGCCACCCGCACCCTCGGCGTCACCACCGACGGCCGCGCCGCGCACATACGCGACCTGCTCGACGCCGTCGACCCCGACCGCACCCTGATCGAGCGCTTCGCCCTGCACTCCGCGACGCTCGACGACGTCTTCCTGAAGGTGACCCGCGATGGCTGACGCCCTGACCCACTCGGCGACGATGGTCGGCCGCTCCGTGCGGCTCAGCTCCCGCAACCCCGACGCGGTGATCACGGCGCTCGCGCTGCCCGTGCTGCTGATGCTCGTCTTCGTCTACCTCTTCGGCGGCGCGATCGACACCGGCGGAGGCTACGGGCGCTACGTCGACTACGTCGCCCCCGGCGTCCTCGTGCTGTGCGCCGGCTTCGGCGCCGGCTTCGGCGCCGGCACGACGGCGATGAGCGTCGCGGACGACATGAAGGGCGCCGTCATCGACCGCTTCCGCTCCCTCGACGTCGGCGGCACCGCCGTCCTCGCCGGCCACGTCGCCGCCAGCGTCGTGCGGAACCTGGCCGCCACGGTGCTGGTCTTCGGGGTCGCCTTCGCCGTCGGCTTCCGCCCGGAGGCGGGGGTGGGCGGCTGGCTCGCGTCGGCGGGGCTGCTGCTCGCGGTGATCACGGCCATATCGTGGGTCGCGGCGGCCGTCGGCCTGCTGGCCGACTCCCCGGAGGCGGCGGGCGGCTTCACCTTCTTCCTGGCCTTCCTGCCGTATCCGTCCAGCGCCTTCGTCCCCGTCGACTCGATGCCGGGCTGGCTGCACGGCTTCGCCGAGCACCAGCCGCTGACCCCGGTGATCGAGTCGCTGCGCGGGCTGCTGCTGGGGCACCCGGTGGGCGGCAGCCCGTGGGAGGCGCTGGCGTGGTGCGCGGGGCTGACGGCGGTGTCGGTGGCGGCAGCGGCGGCGCTGTTCAGGAGGCGGACGTCGTGAGGGGGCGGGCGGGGGCCTGAGGGAGTACAAGATGGGGCGTGAGGGCGGGCGGTACGAACGGCACCGGGCCCCGCGGTCCGGCGTCCCGCCGCCCCCGCGCCCCCGCCGTCCCTCACACCCTGCCGAACAGCTCCAGCAGCTCCGTCCGGCCGGCCGCCCGGGCCGCCGCGACCGCCGACGGCGACCCGGCCTGCGGGTCCGCCCCGTGCCGCAGCAGCACCCGTACGACCTCGTCCGCGCCCGACCGCACCGCCGCCGCCAGCGGCGTCGCGCCCAGCGCCCCGACCTCGTCCGCGTCGGCGCCCCGCCGCAGCAGCGCGCCGACGGTGTCCGCGTGCCCGTGCACCGCGGCGAGCATGACGAGGGTGTCCCCGTCGTCGTCGCGCAACCCGGCCGGCACCCCGGCGTCCACGTACGCGGACAGCGTGTCGGTCTGCCCCTGTCGTGCCAGCTCGAATGCCTTGGTGGCCAGCTCGAACACGGCCGGGTCGTGTGCGGGCTCGTCGGCTGCACTCATGCCGTCACCCTACGACGCGGAAGACGATCCCCCGGTATTGGCCGCGCGCGGCTCCCGCGGAGCGGCGAGCCACGTCTGCAACTCCTGCTCGATCTCCCCGGTGCCGACCGCCGTGGGCGACGGCAGCGCATGCGCCGCCCGGTCGAGCACGGCGCTGACCGCCTTCGCGGCCTCGGCCGTCGACGTCTCGCCCCGCTCCGTCGAGTACGCCTGGCGGATCACGTCCGTGTAGACCGACTGGATCTGCTTGAACGCGAGGTACCGCGGCAGATCCGCCTCGACACCGGCGGCCGCGCCCGGCCGGTGCTGCTCCGCCGCCTCGGCCCAGCGGGCGACGACCTCGCTCTCCTGCCCGGCCGGATAGCGCATCAGATGCAGGTGGGTGGCCAGGTCGTAGAGCGGGTCACCGATCAGAGCGAGCTCCCAGTCGATGGTCCACAGCGCGCCCTCCCTGTCGACGATGAGGTTCGCGCGGTGGACGTCGCCGTGCAGCAGCGCGAAGGGGCGCGGGGTCATCCCCGCCAGCCGGGCTTCGAGCGAGCGGGCGGCGGAGCGGGCGGACCGCGGGTGGATGCCCAGGCGGTGGAAGAGCGTGTCGAAGTGCGGCAGTGAGCGCTCGACCACGTCGGTGAAGGTGAACCGGACGAGGTCGCGGGCGAAGGCCGCGCTGTCGCCGTCTGCCGGTACGGGGGAGTGGAGCGCGCGCAGCGCGGGATCGCGGGGGTCGACGGCCAGCAGCTCCCGGAAGAGCCGGACGATCTGGTCGGCGAACGCGGCGGGCACCTCCTCTCCCGGCGCGGCGACCTCCGCCAGCGTGCACCCCTCGATGAAGCCCTGGACGGTGAGGGAGTCGATGCGCCCGACCGCCGGGACCCGGGTGACGCGGCCGGCCAGCTCGGTGAGCAGCGCGTCCTCGGAGGCGAAGCACCTGCGGTCGAACCACAGCAGGCCGGGGCGGGGGTCGCGCAGCTTGACCCAGCCGGCCGGCTGTCCGAACAGCCCGGGCGCGGGCAGCCGTACCGCGTACGTCTCGTGGTGGTATCCGGGCAGCGGCCCCACGACCTGCTCCGCCGCGGCGAAGAGGGCCTGAAGAGGGGATGCTTGGGAGGCCGGCATCGGTCGGGTGTCCTCGGCTGTGGCGTGGCGGGCGGATGGGTGGCACGTGATCAGGGCAGGTTACTCGGCTACGGCCCGCGCGTCCCCTCGACGCCGCCGGGACACCAGTTAATTGTCCGGTGTCCGGGCGGGAGGACCGGCTGTGCCGCCGCGTACCGCGTCGAGCATCTCGTGCATCGAGCCGACGATCAGCCGCGCCCCCGCTCCCGCCAGCGCCGCCGCCTTGTCCGGCGTACGGGCGTAGCCGACGAAGGCGACGCCGAGTTCGTCGGCGGCCGCGCAGTCCGAGGGGGCGTCCCCGATCATCAGGCACTCGCCGGGCATGGTCCCGGTCGACTCCAGCGCCCGCCACAGGCAGTCCGGGTCCGGTTTGAGCCGGATAGGGTGCGCCTGGCGGCCGTGGATGTGGGCGGCGGAGAAGTGGTCGGTGAGCCCGTGCCGGCGCAGGTAGACGCGGATGGCGGCGGCCGAGTTGTTCGACGTGACGGCGAGGGTGCGGCCCTGCCTGCGCAGCTCCTCGATCAGCGCGTCGGCGCCCGGCGTCGGGGTGGCCGACCGCGCCGCCGTCTGCTCCTCCCGGCTGAGCCGGTCCTCCGCGGTACGTATCAACTCGTGGGCCGGCGCGGCCCGGAGGGCGGCCGACAGGACGTCGAGCGGGTCGTGGGGCCGGTACGCCGCGTCTGCCAGGAGGCGGGGCGCCCGGCCGTTCAGCAGCTCCAGGAGCCGCGCGGCGACCCGGTCGGCGGGGTGGCCGGCGAACAGCCGGCAGATCGGTCCGTCGAAGTCGAAGAACACGCACTTCGCGGAGTCGAGCGCCGCCGCGAGGGGAGTCATCTCCATCCGATCCACCGTACGGGGGCGGCTTCCGGGCGGGTCCCCGGCCGGCCGCGGTTCCCGTCGGCGGGGTTCGCGTGGCGTGCGCCGCCGCCGTGCACCAGCCGGTGGACATGCCGCAAGGGGGTCTCCGTCCCGTACGTGTCGTGGATGGTGCCGTGACGTTTCGCCGAGTCCGCGCCGCCTCGCCGAACGCCGGTGGATCAGTGTCCGGTGTGCACCGTACAACGGCCGTCCGGTTTCGGGCAGTCGGCGGTGCGGCCCGTGCCACGTCCCGGCCACGCCCGCGCACAACCGAGGGGTGCGGGTTCAGTACCCGAGGGGGTACGGCACGGCGATGCTGGACCAGAGCGACTCGAACCACATCAGGGAGTGCTCGACGTAGGCCGCGTCGTGGTGGTCACGGCTGTCGGGGCCCGCGGAGTAGTGGAAGAGCGGGGCGTTGAGGCCGAGGACGTCGTGGATCGCCATCAGCTCGTTCCTGTACTCCACCTCCCGCCGCAGCACCCGGTAGTAGCCCATCAGCGCCTCGGTGCCGTTGAGGACGTAGAGCTTGCTGGTCGGGGTGAGGGGCATGCCCCGGATCTCGACGGAGACCTCGGGCACGAGCCCGCGTTCGCGCAGGTTCCGCAGGGTGTGGTCCAGGCTGCGGGCGTGCAGGTCGACCAGGTCGCGCAGGCGCTGCAGCGGGCGGGGGTCCGACGTGTCGCTGATCAGCTGGGGGATGGCGAGGTGGGCGTCCGGGCTGGGCACCAGGATGCGGGCGGTGATCGACTCCGGCGCGCGTCGTTCGCCGGTCGCGATCCCCATGACCGTGTGCGCCAGCGCGTGGGTGAGCGTCTCCGTCGTCAGGTTGAGGGCGTCGAGGGTCACGTGGGTGGCCTGAAATGCCAGCTCGATCCGGTCGGCCAGCTCCACTCCGGCCGCCCGCGGCGCGTCCGCGTCCGCGGCGCGCGGGCCGGCGACCGTCGGCGGCGAGCCCCGGCCGACGTCGGCGAGGAGGCGCTCGCGTTTGAGCAGCTCAAGCGCTTTCCGTACGACGCCGCGCTCGACGCCGAACTCCGCCATCAGCGCCTTCTGCGTCGGCAGGCTGTCCCCCGGCTGCAGTTCGCCGGAGTCGATGCGGGCGCGCAGCGCGTCGGCGACGTGGTCGCGCGCGATCCGGCCGCCGGCTGCCGCATGCTGGTCCTCGCTCACCCGGCCAACATTACAACTTCCGGCCAACCGGCGTGGGTTGTCTGAGGAATGTTTTGAGTTGGTTACCAACAGGGCACAAGTTAAGCAGAGTTGGCAACCAACTCTGCGATCCTGGCGACAACTGGAGGAAGTTGGTGGTAATGGTCGTCGCCGAGGGCTCGCGCTCTCCCGCTGTCCAACGGCGCATGGGGGGAGGGGGACCGCCGTGTTCGCAGAAGGGAGGGACCCACCATGCCGGTCGGAATCACCCTGGCCATGTCCGCGCTGCTCGTCGGTTTCGAGCGTTTCGTCGAATGGCGCTTCGGCACGGTGGGAGCGATCGGGCTCACCACCTTGCTCGTGGGGCTCAAGGCGCAGAACGTCACGTGCATGACCGTCGGCGGGCTCGCACTCGCCGTACTGCTGCTCCAGTCCGCCGAGCCCGGCCGCCCCGCGGCCGGGCAGTGAGGGAGAACCCGGGGGAGACCTAGAAGATGTCGGGACACCACGGCCGGCGCGAGGTGCGCAGCAGGGCGTCCGCCCGCGCGGCGGCGCCCGGGCGCTCCTCGTCGACCAGGCCCAGGGCGGCGAGCCGCACCGCGGACTCGTCGCCCAGGCAGAGCCGGCCCAGCTCCGCCGTGCTCAGGGCGAGGTCGGCGGGCCGGTCCGTGGCAGAGCAGCCGGTGCCGCCCGGGCCACCGGCGTCCAGCAGGAAGCGGCCGCCGGCGAGGCCGGCCGGGTCGTGCACGTCGAGCACCAGGGAGCCGGAGGCCGCGTAGTCGCGGGCCTCCAGAAGACGCGGGACGTCCAGTGGCCGCAGCCACAGGAAGTCCGCGTGCGCGGTCACCCGGGCCGCCCGAGGATCACCCAGGCAGAGGGGGAGGAGATCGTCGGGCGCCCGGTGGCCCGTATGGAGGGTCGTGGCCCAGTCGATGGAGACCAGGTAGCGCCAGAGCGCCCGCTCCGCCGCCGGCGTGACGGCTATCAGGTCGGTCACCGTCAGCCGGTCGTCGGGGAGCTTGCCGGGCCACTCGCCCCACTTCGCGCGGTACGTGACGACGCCCTCCGGCTCGCCCGCCGCCGAGCGGTACACCGCGTAGAACGGCTCCACCCACGGCTCGTCGACGCTGAAGCGCGCCGCGCCCGTGTGCACCTGCCACCGGTGCGCGCCGCGGTCCACCGCGCCCGGCACCAGCCGGCGGAACCGGTCGTGCAGCGGCGGGCCGATCGCCAGCAGCCCGGCGGTGTCGAGGAGTTCGACGGAGCCGCCGTCGTCCGGGCCCGCGTAGCGCGGGTCGAGCTGGGCGCGCCGGGTGCTCACCTCGTAGTCGGTGATCCAGGTGGCGGGGCCGAAGCCGTAGCGGCCGTAGATCGGGTACTCCGCGGCGATCAGGCTGGCGACCACGTCGCCGCGCTCCTTCGCCGCCGCCAGGTCCGCCGTCAGCATCCGGGTCAGCAGGCCCCGTCTGCGGTGCGTCGGCGAGACCGTGACGGAGGACACCGCGCACGCGGGCACCGCGGCGCCGCCGGGGACCGTCAGCTCCTGGTCGAAGCTGCGGTACGTGCCCACCCAGCGCCCGCCGTCGTACGCGCCCCGCACCCGCGCGAGGTCCCGCGACCCGGTGAACGTCGCGACGTCCTCCGCCGTCACCGCGGGCGGCCGCAGGAAGCCGGTCTGCAGGGCGGCCAGCCAGCCGGCCACGTCGTCTTCGGCGAGCGTACGGATCTCGATGCCGTCGCCGGCACCACCGGGGTCACGGATCATCCGCCCACGCTAAGGGCCGTACGTCAGAACGTCGCGCGAATTTCCCCGACCTGCTCCCCGCCGCCCAGCAGCGGCGCCGCCCCGATCCGGGCCGTCGCCGGCGACCGTACGCCCAGCAGCGCCAGCCCCCGCGCGAGCACCGGGCCGACGGCCCGCAGCGCCCCGTCGTCGACCTTGAACGCCAGCGCCCGCCCGTCCGCCAGCGCCACCGCCTGCACGCCCTCCGCGCCGACCTTCGCCAGCGCCCCCGGCACGCCCCGCATCAGCCAGGTGTCCCACCGCCGGGTGCCCGCGACGTACTCCGGGTGCGCCCGCATCGCGTCCGCCACCCGCCGCTCCGGCGTGCCCTCCGCGGCCCGCACCAGCCGCCGGAAGCCGCGGGCGAGCGCCGTCAGCGACAGCGACAGCAGCGGGGCGCCGCAGCCGTCGACGCCGACGTGCCGGACCTCCTCGCCCGCCGTCTCCGCCACCGTCCGCCGCACCAGCCGCTGCAGCGGGTGGTCGGCGGCCAGGTACGACTCCCGGGGCCAGCCGTTCGCGACGCAGGCCGCGAGCATCGCGGCGTGCTTGCCGGAGCAGTTCATGGCCACCCGGTCCCGGGTCAGCCCTGCGGCCAGGTACGCCTCCCGCTCCTCGGCGTCCAGCGGCAGGTCGGGCGGGTTCCGCAGCGCGTCCTCGGACAGCCCGGACTCGGCGAGCAGCTTGCGTACGAGGTCGCGGTGGAACGCCTCGCCCGAATGGCTGGCCGCGGCGAGCGCCAGCCGCTCGCCCGCCAGCGGCTCCCCGGCGGCCCGCGCCCCCGCCCGCAGCACCGCCGCCGCCTGGAACGGCTTGTTCGCCGACCGCGGGAAGACCTGCGCGTCCACGTCCCCCCACGCCCGCTCCACCGCGCCGTCCGCCCCCAGCAGCACCAGCGACCCGCGGTGGTGCCCCTCGACGAAGCCGGAGCGCACCACCTCCGCCAGCACGGGCGGCGGCGGTGGTGCGTACGTGCCCTTCGCGGCCGGCGCGGTACCGGGGGACGGCGGCGGGGATATCCGGGTGTCGTCGTGCATCGGGGCGGGGCCTTCCGTGCCGGGGCGCGGCCTGAAGGGTCTCTCCGGTCCGCCGCTCGGTCAGAACTCACGGCAGCAGGTCGTCTACCTGCGCCTCCCCTTCACGATAACGGCGCGCGATCTCCGCGCTGCACTCGTCCGCCGTCCGCTGCAGCCGCTGCCGGCGGCCGGAGATCCGCGCCTCGTGGCCGGCCAGCCGGGCGAGCCCCTGGTGCAGCTCCTCGTCCGTACGGGCCGACAGGTCCGACAGCGCGACCTCCGCGAGCATCTGCTCCGCCAGCTCCCGGTACTCCTCGCGCAGCGGCGGGCCCAGCGTGACGTGCCGGGCCGAGGCGGGCCGCGGCGAGGGGCCGTCGGTGAGGATCTCGGGCAGCCGGTCCAGCACCGGCGAGTGCGGGCTGGCGCGGCGGCCCAGCTCGGCGCGGAGGATGTCGATCCGGCCGTGCAGCAGCCGGCGCACGTAGCTGAGGTCGGCCTCCTCCTGCTGCGCGGCGCGGCGCAGCCGGCGCAGCTCGGGCAGGTCCAGCACGTCGAGCCGCGGGGGCGGCGCCACCGGCCCGGGGGCCGCCACGAGCGAGGCCAGGGAGGGCGGGGCCGGCAGAGCGGCCAGGGAGGCCAGGGGGGCCACGGTGGCCGTGCCCGCCGGCGCGGACCCGGCGGAGTGGGCCCCCGCCTTCGCGCCCTGCGCCGGCGGGGCC